>JAFAUA010000436.1 GCA_019243595.1 Acidimicrobiia bacterium | reverse complement strand
CCGAGCCTGGCCGGCAATGGCGTCTACAACGCCGTAGTGATCATCACGTTGTTCTGGGGCGGGGTCCTCGTGTCGTCTCGCGGTCTGTCGGTCCTCGCCGAGCTCTCCTCGAGCGGCACCGTCGTCGGAACACTCGTGCCGGCTGCGATCCTCGTCGCGCTGGGGATTGCGTACCTCGCGGGTGGGAACCACTCGGCGGCACCGATGACTGCACACCACGCGCTCCCGGAGTGGCACGGGCTCGCCAGCGTTGTCCTCGTCGTGAACGCGTTTTTCACCTACGCGGGGGTCGAGGTCAACGCCGTGCACGTCGACGAGCTGTCCAATCCAGGACGGGACTATCCGAAAGCAGTCTTCCTCGCCATGGGGGTGGTGCTCGTCGTCTTCATCCTTCCGACGCTCGCGATCTCGTGGGTGGTCCCGTCTCGACACATCAGCTTCACGGCCGGCGTGATGCAGGCCTTCGACAGGCTTCTGGGTCACTTCGGGCTCGGCTTTGCAGTGCCGCTGGTCGCCATCGCCCTGGCCGTCGGCGCGCTCGCCGGGATGCTGGCCTGGCTCGGCGGCCCCTCCGAAGGCCTGTTGCGGATTGGCCGCGAGCACGGTTATCTGCCTCCGTACTTTCAGAAGGTCAATCCCAAGGGCACCGAGGTGCACATCCTCGCCGCTCAAGGCACGGTGATCACGATCATCGCCGTGCTCTATGCCTTCATCCCGAGCGTCTCACACGCCTACTGGATCTTCGCGGCGATGGCCACCCAGGTGTACCTGGTCATGTACGTGCTGATGTTCATCGCGGCAACGAGGCTGCGGCACTCCCAACCCAATCACCCACGCGGCTACCGAGCTCCCGCGCTGGGCCTCCTGTGCGTGCTCGGCGCGCTCTCATCTGTCGCTGCGTTTGTGATCGGGTTCATCGCCCCGTCGCAGTTCGGGAACTCGAGCCCGCTCGTGTACGCGGCCCTGATCCTGGGTGGGATCGTCACTATCGGGATTCTCCCGCCGCTGTTGTTGGACCGGCTCCGCAAGCCAGGTTGGAAGGCTCCGCTAGTTGAAAATCGAGTTGATCACTGAGTCCATCAGCCCGAACCCGGCGCCCATACCCGCACCCTGGACCATGGCCTGGCCGAACCCGCTCCCGCGGAAGTGCGACAGCATGCCGCCGCCTTCGGGCTCGGCCGGCGCGGCCTGCAACGGAGCGGCCGCCGGCGCCGGCGCCTGTGGCGTCTGAATGGTGTTCACCGCGAAGTCGTGCAGCGCTTGCAACAGCGACTGGGTCTGGAGCTGCTCGGCCTGAATCTGCAGGGCGACACTCTTGAGATCGAGCAGCCACTCTTTGGCGTTGGCATCCCCAGCCTGTGACGCCGCCTGCAGCTTGGTGGCCAGATCCGAGATGGCCGAGCTCACCTGTTGTGCTTCCTGCTGCAGCTGTTGGTATTCGTTGTCGACGGTCGCGACGTCCATGACGCTCCTTGGTCGTGCGTGCTGGATGCAAACGCTAGGACGCCGGGCGTAGACCGACACCGGCTCGGCGCCGTACAACCCGCCAACATTCGGCTAAGGCGGCGCCAACATTGGGGCGCCGGCGCCATGAGTGTGCCGCGTGCCAGCGAACCTTGGAGTGATGTTGAAGAAGGAGGCGAGCGGCAGTGATCCTCGCTGAGATCCTCGGACCCGACATGCTCATCATCCTGGCCATCGTGGCGCTGCTCTTCGGCAGCAGTCAGTTGCCGAAGCTCGCCCGGTCCCTCGGGTCGGCGAAGGGGGAGTTCGAGAAGGGCATCCGCGAAGGCGAGTCCTCCGGGGCAGCGTCGCCCGACGCCGACGAACAGGTCACGATGACTCGCGCCGAACTGGACGCGAAGGTCGCCGAAGCGCGCCGCGGGGAGGGGGCTCCGGCGGCGGAGGCGTGAGAGCTAGCGGGCCGCGATCGCCTCGATCTCGACCTTGAGTTCGGGAAATGCGAGCCGGGTCACGCCCAGCAATGTCATGGCCGGCATGTTCGGCGCGATGAGCTCCGCGGCCGAGCCGTAGGCCGCCAACAGCTCGTCGACATCCGTCGTATAGATGTTCAGCCGAACGACGTCAGACATGCTCATGCCCGCGTCGGCAAGGACGGTGACGAGATTGTCGAGCGCGACTCGCACCTGCTCGCCCATGTCGTCGGTCTTGGGCGGCGAGCCGTCTTCAGCGGTCGCAGTTTGGCCCGCGCAGACCAGCATCCGTTCGACGCCAGTGAGCTCGACGCCTTGTGAGAAGCCGAAGGCCTTAGACCACTCCCACGGGTTGACGTCTTTACGTTGCACTGTCGTACTCCTCTCGAGGTGACGCGAGCGCCAGTATTGCCCATCGCTTGGGCTGAGGTTCATGGCGCTCTGAGCTGCTGAACGTCGGCTTTGGTAACCGTCAGGTAGCCGACAAGGACGGTGATGAGCAGGCCGAGCACGATCAGAACCGGCCCCGCGCCCAGGCCGACGCCACTGACGTTTTGGGGTTTCCCGAGGAAGTCGGCGATCGACGCGCCGAGAGGCCGGGTCACGACGTAGGCGAGCCAGAAGCAGAACACGCCGTTCCAGCGCAACAGGCGGTAGCCGGCTGCCGGAACGAGGATGACGGCGGCGAAGACGGCAGCCGATGGGAGGTAGCCCAAGTGGAGGGTGTACGCCGTGAAATCGCCAAGGGCCGTGCCCATCGCGAAGGTGGCGACGACGGCCGCCCAGTAGAACAGCTCTCGGCGGGGCGTGTCGATGCTGTGGATGGAGAGCGTCCCCTCCGTCCACCGCCAGACAGCAAAGACGGCCAACAGCACGACCCCGTAGAAGACAGTCGACGCGGTGTAGGGCACTCCCAGGCCGACGTGGACCACGTCGGCGGCCATGGTCCCGAAGATGCCGACCATCACCACTGCGAACCAGTAGGTCCACGCCACGTACCGCTGCATCCGCAGCTGAAGGACCATGGCGAAGGCGAATCCCGCAAAGCCGGCGACGACCGCCAGCTCCGGCGTTATGGCGTGGACGAGGTAGTCGGACGTCGACTCGCCCATCGCCGTCGAGAGACCCTTGATGATCCAGAACAACGCGGTGATTTCGGGAACGCGGAGCTCTCCTGACGTCGTCAACCAGGTGCCGAGATACCTAGGGCCTGTGGTCACCGGCGACACGGTAGGAGGCGGCCCTGAGCGAACGAGCGCGGTCACGAGGTCGGTTTTCGGCGTGCGTGATCAGCACGCTTGATCGGGACGAACCGTGGCCATCCGCTGGCGTTGTCTTAATACGGGCCTGCGTACGGTGCGAGGTCGACCACGGGTCGCCGGCACAGCTCGTGCGTCAACGGGGGACCACCAACGTCGCCGGTGTGGGCCGC
>JAFAUA010000406.1 GCA_019243595.1 Acidimicrobiia bacterium | reverse complement strand
TGGCGGGGGACCTGGTCGACGAAGTGGACCGTCTTGGGGACCTTGTACCCGGCGACGTGGTTGCGGCAGTGCGCCTGCAGATCCCCGGGCGACGCGCTTGTGTCCGGACGTAGCTCGACCACAGCGGTGACTGCCTCGCCCCAGCGTTCGTCGGGAAGGCCGACGACCAGTGCGTCGTACACCGCCGGATGCGCCTTCAGGGCGTCCTCGACTTCCTCGGGGTAGATCTTCTCCCCGCCGCTGTTGATGCACGACGAGCCGCGGCCGAGGAGGTTGATCGTGCCGTCCTCCTCGACGGTGGCGAGGTCGCCCGGGAACGACCACCGCTTGCCCTCGACCTCGAAGAACGTGCGAGCCGTCTTCTCGGTGTCGTTGTAGTAGCCGATGGGGATGCGGCCGGTCTTGGCCAGCCGCCCGACGGCGCCGGAGCCGGGCGCCACCCGCTGCAGCGAGTCGTCGAACACTGCGTTGTTCTGGTCGACCGCGAACCGGCGGCCCTCGGTGGCGCGCCCCTGGTAGCCGGTTTCCGAGGAGCCGAAGCTGTCGAGCACCATCGTGTTCGGCAACAGCTTGGCGAGCTGCTCCTTGACCGCGGGGGAGAGCGGGGCACCGCCGGAGCCGATGCCGAGCAGCGACGACGTGTCCCACCGGCCGGGGTTGGCGGCGAACGCGTCGGCGAGGGGCCGGGCCATGGCGTCGCCGACAATCGTCATGCTGTTGACCTTCTCGCGCTCGACGAGGTCCCACGCGTGCTCGGCGTCCATGCGAGCGCCGTCGAGGAGCACGGCCTTCTTGGCCTCGAACAGGGCACTGACCGTGACCCACTGGCCGGCACCGTGCATCAGCGGGGGAACGATGAGATACACCCACTCGGCGGCGGCCCGGGCGTTGTCGGCCAGTTCGTCGGGCGACTCGACGGGGTCGAAGGCGTACCGGCCGCCGCCGAACATGGCGAAGAAGGCGTCGTCGTGACGCCACATGACGCCTTTGGGCATCCCCGTGGTACCGCCGGTGTAGATGATGTAGCGGTCGTCGTCAGCGCGCTCACCGAAGTCGCGCTCCGCTGACGACGCCGCCAGAGCCGCCTCGTACTCGTCGCCGATCTCGAGCGTGGGACCGTCGAAGGTCGGGTCGAACTCGGGACCGTGCACGAGGGCCACCAGGTCGGCGTCCTTGAACAGGTACCGGAGCTCGTCCTCGACGTAGCGGAAGTTGACGTTCACGGCGGCCGCCCGCAGCTTCATGGCGGCGAGGAACGCCTCGATCCACTCCGTGCTGTTGTAGGCGTAGATGCCGATGTGGCCGTCCTTGCCGACGCCCTGATCGGCGAGCCAGTGCGCCAGCCGCGTCGCCCGCTCGTCGAGCTGGCGGTAGGTCAGGCGCCGGTCGCCCGCCACCAGACACTCGCGGTCGGGCACGGCGTCGGCCACGCGCTCGAACAGGTCGGCCATGTTCCACGTCATGACCGCGTTTCTACTCCGTTTTCTGACGGCCCGTCAGGTGGTGTTGCGGTAGCGCCGCACGGCCAGGGGCACGAACACGACGAGGATGCCGATGATCCATGCCAACGAGATCCACAGGGCATGGACGACGGGGCCGCCCTGGGTCAGCGCCCGGATGGCGTTGATCGTGTGGCTGAGCGGGTTGTTGCGGGCGAAGGCCTGCAGCCACTTCGGCATGCTCTGAATGGGCACGAAGGCCGAGCTGGCGAACACGAGCGGGAAGATCCAGATGAAGCCGGCAGCCTGGGCGGCTTCGGGATCCCGCACGCTCATGCCGATCGTCGCCGAGATCCACGAGAACGCCGTCCCGAAGAGGACCGCCAATCCGAGACCGGCGATGGCCCCCAGGAAGCCGCCGTGGAACCGGAAGCCAATGGCGCTGCCGACCGCGGTCATGAGGATGACGACGAACACGTTGCGCACGGTGTCGGACAGCGTGCGCCCGGCGAGCACTGCCGACCGCGCCATCGGGAGCGAACGGAAGCGGTCGATCATTCCCTTGGCCAGGTCGTCGGACAGTCCGACGCCGGTCTGGACGGAACCGAAGATCACGGTCTGGATGAAGATGCCGGGCATCAGGAAGTCGATGTACTTCACGCCGGGCGGCAGCGCGCCCTTGATGGCCCCGCCGAACACGTAGGCGAACAGCAGGACGAACATCACCGGCTGGACCGTCGAGAACACGAGGAGGTTCGGCAGCCGGATGTAGCGCAGCAGGTTGCGCTTGGTCATGATCAGGGCGTCGCTCACCACCCACGACGATGGCGTGCGGCCCTTCATCACCGGCGCCCGGAAGACCGGCGCCGTTTCGGTGGTCGTCGCCGCTGTCATGAACGAGTCCTTTCTGGCTGCTGTCCATCGCCGTCGACCGATGGCTCTTCCTCGGCGCCCCGGCCAGTCAGGCCGAAGAACACGTCGTCGAGGCTTGGGCGGTGGACGCTGAGGTCGTGAACCTTGACCTTGGCCGAGTCGAGGCGACGCACGGCGTCGACGAGGGCCGAGGAGCCGTCGAACACGGGCACGGTGAGGTGGTTGGTTCGCTTGTCGATCTGGGCTTCGCCCGACGCCAGCTCGTTCAACGCCTTCACTGCGGTGTTGAGCTTGCGGGCGCTGCTCACGGTGATCTCGAGGACGTCGCCGCCGGCCTTCCTCTTCAGCTCGTCGGCGGTGCCCTCGGCGATCACGTGGCCGTGGTCGATGACCGCGATGCTGTCGGCCAGGCGGTCGGCTTCTTCCAGGTACTGCGTCGTCAGCAGCAGCGTCGTGCCCTCCTCGACCAGGTTCTCGATGACCTCCCACAGGTCGAGGCGGCCCGACGGGTCGAGGCCGGTGGTGGGCTCGTCGAGGAAGAGGACCTGGGGGTGGGCGACCAGGCTGGCCGCGAGGTCGAGGCGACGGCGCATGCCACCGGAATAGGTCTTGGTCTGCCGGTCGGCGGCGTCGACGAGGGAGAACTGCTCGAGGAGTTCGGCGGCCCGGGCCCGCACCGCCGGCCGGGGCATGTGGTACAGCCGGCCGACCATCTCCAGGTTCTCCCGGCCGCTCAGGTTTTCGTCGACAGCCGCGAACTGCCCGGCCAGACCGATGACCGAGCGGAGGGCCTGGGCGTCGCGCACGACGTCGTAGCCCGCCACCTCGGCGTGGCCGCCGTCGGGACGGAGGAGGGTGGTGAGGACGTTGACCGTCGTCGTTTTGCCGGCGCCATTCGGACCGAGCAGGCCGAGGACAGTCCCGGCGGGCACGGCGAGATCGACACCGTCGACGGCTTTGACGTTGCCGAAGCACTTCTTCAGTCCTTCGACGAGGATCGTGGGTCGTTCCGCCATGGAGGCATTTTCTCTGGGCCGGGCGGCCTATCCCCAATCCTTTGCCTACGCTCCTGCGACATGGCGGTGAACATCAGGCCCGTGCGGACGCGACTTGGACGGCACCGATTCGTCGACCTTCCCTTCCGGCTGTTCAAGCAGGACCCGAATTGGGTGCCACCGCTGCGGATCTCGGTACTCGACCGCATCTCGCCGAAGTACCCGGCCAACGATCACCAGGACACCGCGCTGTGGATGGCGTACCGCGACGGCAAGCCGGTCGGCCGCATCGGGGCCTGCGTCGACCAAAAGTTCAACGAGTTCCAGGACCTGTCGTGGGCGTGGGTCGGGTTCTTCGAGTGCGCCGACGACCAGGAAGCCGCCAGCGCCCTGTTCGACACCGCCTGCCGGTGGGCGAACGCCAAAGGCGTCGAGGAATGCGTCGGGCCGGGGTCGTTCACCACCAACGACGAGTGCGGGCTTTTGGTCGACGGCTTCGAGCACCCGCCGATGATCCTCACGCCCCAGAACCCGCCGTACTACGAGCACTTGTGGGTCGACGCCGGGTGGGAGCAGGCCATGGACCTGTGGGGCTGGTCCATCGACAAGCAGGCCGCGACCCTCTCCGACCGACAGCGGCGAGCTCTCGAGCGAGTCAAGGCCCGAGGCGACATCGAGCTGCGGTCGATGCGTATGGACGACTTCAACGCCGAGGTCGATCGCTTCTTTGAGGTGTACCACTCGGCATGGGCCCGCAACTGGGGCTTCGCTCCCATGTCTCAGGCCGAGATCAGGCATCTGGCCAAGAACCTCAAGCAGATCCTCGACCCCGACCTCGCTCTCATCGCTGAGAAGGAGGGCAAGCCCGTGGGCGTAGCCCTCGTGCTACCCGACGCCAATGAGCCGATGCGCCGCGTCCGTAGCGGCCGCCTTCTCCCGACGGGATGGTGGACGCTCCTGCGCGGGGTGAAGCGGACGAGCGGCGTACGAGTCTTCGCACTCGGTGTCCAAGCCGAGCGCCAGAGCCGCGCCATGGGGCCGCTCCTCTACGCCGAGCTCCTCGATCGGGCCAGTCGCAAGGACCACATAACAAGGGCCGAGGCCTCCTGGATCCTCGCGACCAACACCGCTATGAACCGCGCCATCGAGAGCGCAGGTTGCGAGCGGTACAAGACGTGGCGCATGTACCGGCGCAAGGCTCTCCCTGTCTGATGGCGCGTCTCCCCGGGCCGCCGCTGTGGCAGCAGGGGCTGACGGGGGTGCGCATGCGCCGCGACCCGCTCGGCGAGATCATGAAGCTGCACGAGCGGTATGGGCCGGTCTTCGCGATCGGCGCCGGGCCGCTGAAGTACGTGTGGCTGATCGGCCCTGAGGCTCACCGCGAGCTGTTCACGGGCATCGATCGCTTCGAATGGCGACCGGTGACCAAGGTGGTGGAGGTCGTCGACGGCAAGACTGCGGTCGTCGTCAGCCACGGCGAGGACCACCAGCGTCGCCGGCGCATCGTGCAGCCGGCGTTCAACATCCGCCGCATCGAGGCCCAGATCCCTCTGATGGTGGAAGAGGTGCGGCGCACCATCGGGCGGTGGACGGTCGGCGCCGACCTCGACGTCTACGAGGAGCTCCGGCAGTGCATCCGCCGCATCGTCATGCGGGCCCTGTTCGGCGATCGGTTCTCGAACCAGGCCGACGAGCTCGGCGACCGGTTGCAGCCGGCGCTCGACTTCGTCGACCGGCCTCTGCCTCAGATCAAGATCGGGCCCGCGTGGCGCCGGGCCCGCCGTGCGCGACGCAGCACCGACGAACTGGTCTTCGCGGAGATCGCTCGCCGGCGCGCCGAGAACACGACCGGCGGCGACGACGTGCTGAGCTGGCTGCTCGACGCGTCCGACCCCGAAGGCGACGGCGCCCGCCTGTCCGATCAGGAAGTGCGCGACCAGGTCGTCAGCCTGATCGCTGCCGGCTACGAGACGACGAGTGCCGCCGTGGGATGGACGATGTGGGCGTCCCTCGCCAACCCCGGCGTGTGGGAACGGCTACGGGCCGAGGTCGGCGACGAGCCCATCACGGCCGAGCGCCTGCGCACGCTGACCTACCTCGATGGTGTGGTTTCCGAGAGCCTGCGCCTCTGGCCGCCGGGCGCGGCCGCCGGCCGCAAACTCATCGGCGAGATCGAGGCGGCGGGCTTGCGCCTTCGCGCTGGAACAATCGCCCTGTACTCGCCCTACGTCACGCAACGAGTGCCGCAATACTGGCCCGATCCGCTCGTCTTCCGGCCCGACCGGTGGGACAAGAATGCGCCCGGCTACGTCGAGCCCGCTCCTCTGAGCTACGTGCCGTTCGGTGCCGGCCCCCGTCGCTGCCTCGGGTTCGCCCTCGCCCTCACCGAGATCAAGGTGCTCATCAGCGAAGTCGTCCGGGCTGTCGACTTCGACCTTCTCGACACGGCCGAGCCGGCAGGGGAGAGCATCGCCAGCCTCCGCCCCAAGGGCGGCGTGCATGTACGGGTCAGGAGCGTTCGACAGCCGGCTGCTCCAGCCACGACCTGATCGCGTCGTAGACGCGCGGGTGGTTCAGCAGGTCGAAGTGGTGTAACCCCTCAAGATGGCGGTGACGGTCGATCGGCAGGCGTCCCCGCGCGCTTCCTGGATGGACGAGCAGATCACCGACGACCCGACCCGATACCCCCGAAACCGAGGCGCTGATCGCGTAGTGATTCACGCGGGCGAGAAGGTCGACCTCCTGGCGGTGGCTCTGCAGGCAGCGGTCGGCGTCGCAGCCGCTCCAGTCCTCTTCTATGACTTAGCCATAGCGCAGGTCCTTGATACCGGCGCTGCGCACGTTGACCAGGTCGGCATAGGGACGGGTCTCGGCCAGGTGCCCGAGCGCCCATCCAAGCTTGCTGACCACCCGCTCGAGCGAGGCGCCCGTCTGCGGTGAGCCCAGGTAGAAGGCATCGGTCACCACCCGCGGCCACGGTGCGTTGCCCGCCACTGCGTAGTGGCAGGCGCTGCGCACGACGAGGCCGCCCATGGAGTGGCCGACGAGGATGATCTGGTCGACGAGCGTCGGCCAGGTGTCGACGAGGTCGGACAGCAGCGCCGCGAGCTCTTGGCCGTTGTCGGAGATGTGGCGGCCGGTGTTGTACCGGATGTACACGGGCGTGAAGCCGAAGTCGGCGCGCAGCCGGGCGCCGAAGCGGTGGCCCCACGAGCGGTCGTTCTCGGCCAAGCCGTGGACGAACACGGCCAGCGCCGGTGTCGGCTCGCCGTCGATACGGGCGCTCATCCTTATGGCGAGCGGGTCGTTCCTCGCCGCCAGCTTGTCGCCGATGGCGGCGTTGAGAATCGACTGGGCGAGGCTCGTCCTCGCCGATGCGGCGGGTGCGTCGGTCATCGGCATCAGTGCGGCCGCCTCGGCGGCGGCCAGACCGACGCCTTTTCCGGTGCCCCGAACGCAGGCGTAGACGACCTTGGCGATGGCGTCATGGGTGACCCGGGCGGGCGCGCCGGCCACCGACGCCGGTCTGAACGCACGCGCCGCGATCGCCTGGTGGACGTGCTCGACGTGTGTGACGGCACCCGCAAACGCGTGCGCCCCCAACCGACCCATGGCTCGAACTTCGCGTCGCTGCATCGGCATACCGTACGGCAATGGCCGACGATGACATCTCCATCGACGTTCTCGTCGAGAGTCCCCGCGGGTCGCGGATCAAATACGAGTGGGATTCCGATCGCAAAGCGATGCGCTTCGACCGGAAGCTCTATACCGCGACCGTCTTTCCAGCCGACTACGGGTTCATCCCCGATACCGAGAGCGACGACGGCGAGGCGCTCGACGCACTGGTGCTCACCGACGACCCGCTGTTTCCTGGCTGCTGGATCACGGCGCGGCCCATCGGCGTGTTCTGGATTGCCTATGACGACGAAGACAACGGCGAGCAGCGGGAAGCCAAGATCCTCGCCGTGCCGCTCGAGGATCCCAACTGGAAGGACATCGACGACATCGACGATCTCCCGGAGCACCGGCGTGACGAGATCAGCCACTTCTTCGACGTCTACAAGGAGCTCGAGCCGAGCCGCACGCCGCGTCCCGACGGCTACGAAGGCCGTGACCGCGCTCTCGTCGTGATCCGGGAACGCTCGTGAGCCGCTCTAAGCGGCCAGGAATTCGCGGAGGACCTCCGCTGAGCCCTGCCGGGCCTTCCAGCCGAGATCGCGAGCTGCTTTCGACGGGTCGAGGGCCAGCGGGCCATTCAGCAGGACGGCGCGGTCGGCGCCCATGTCCATGATGCGGAGGCGGCGGGCCAACTCGGAGCCGTAGAGCAGAACCGGGAACGGTAGACGCATCACCCGCCCGCCGCTCACGTCCGCGACTCCACGCTCGTCGAGCCAGCCTTCGGGGGCGATGTTGTAGACGCCCTCGGCGTCGGACTGCTTGACCGCGGTCAGCAGCGCCGCCGCGGCGTCGTCCTCGTGCAAAAACTGCAGCGCCTG
The DNA here is from genome assembly GCA_019243595.1 of Acidimicrobiia bacterium. Lineage (GTDB taxonomy): Bacteria > Actinomycetota > Acidimicrobiia > Acidimicrobiales > AC-14 > CADDZP01. Next base: position 4,948 of record JAFAUA010000406.1, on the reverse strand, counting down.
GCGCCGCCCCCGAGCTGCGGGCACGGCCTGGCGCAGTCCGGCCGAGGCCTTCTTCACCAGGGGGTCGGCGTGGGGACCGAGCACGGCGCAGATGCGCAGCGACACCGTTGGTGCCGCCTCCGCGCACCGTCGCTCGGCGTCCAGCTTGTGCTCGGCGTACGGGCACTGGCGGTTGGGACGGGCGGGGTCGTCCTCGGAGAGCGGCAGCGGGTTGTCGGGCCAGCCGCCGTAGACCGCGGCCGAAGAGGCCAGCACGATCCTTGCCGGCGCGACGGCGACGACGTTGGCGGTACCGCCGAGATTGACGCCCTCGGCGTCACGGCCGCGCCACAGCTGGAACCCGAGGTGGGCAATGACGTCGCAACCGGCGAGGGCGCGGCGCACCGCCGGGTCGCGGAGGTCGGCCGCCGTGTGCATCAGTTTGGGATGCGACGGCAACGCCCGGCGAGCGACCGAGCGCACTTCGGTGACGTCGGGGTCGTCGAGGAGGAGGGGGAGTAGCCGCGAGCCGAGGTGGCCCGTCGCTCCCGTCAGCCCAACGAGGATCGGGCGACCTCGAAGATGTGGAGCGCGTCGTCGATGTGGCGCTCGGTGTGGGTGGCCATGACCGACGTGCGCAGCATGGCCCTCTTGACCGACACGGCGGGCGCCAGCGCGCAGTTGGTGTAGACCCCGTGGTCGAGGAGCGCCTTCCACAGCAGCGCCGCCTCGAGTTCGTTGCCGATATGCACGGGGACGATCGGCGACCCGGGGTCACCGCCGGCGTCGAAGCCGAGGTCGCGGAGGCCCGAGCGCAGCTGCGTGGCGCGAGCCTGCACGGCCTCCCGCCGCCAGTCCTCCTCGATGGCGATGCGCACCGAGGCAAGGGCGGCGCCCAGCGCTGCGGGTACGCCCGAAGCCGTGAAAAGGAAGGGTCGGCAGGCGATGCGGAACCAGTCGAGCACCGAGCTGGGCCCGATGAGGAACCCGCCGCAGGAAGCGAGCGACTTGGAGAACGTGCCCATGACGAGGTCGGCCTTGATGCTCGTCGCGGCGGCGTACCCGGCTCCCTTGGGACCGAGGACCCCGAGGGCGTGGGCCTCGTCGACGAGGAGGCGGGCGCCGTACTCGTCGCAGACGTCGGCGATCTCGCGGAGCGGCGCCACGTCGCCCTCCATCGAATACACGGTGTCGACCGCGACGAGCGCGCCACCGTCGCTCTGCTGGCGCCACGTGCGGATGCGCTTGCGCAGGCTGTCGACCGAGTTGTGCCGGAAGAACGTCGTCGCTCCTGACGACATCTTTGCCCCGTCGGCCAGGCTGGCGTGGCAGGACGAGTCGAGGAAGACCTCGTCGCCGGGCCCGACGAGCGTCGAGAGCACGCCGAGGTTGACGGCGTAGCCGGTGGTGAACACCAGGCAGTCATCGCCGCCGAGCCAGTCGAGGAGCGTCTCTTCGAGCTCACGGTGGAGCGGGAGCGTGCCGTTCATAAGCCGGCTGCCGGTGACGCCGCTGCCGTACTTGTCGACGGCGTTGGCGGCGGCGTTCTTGACGCGGGGGTCGCTCGTCAGCCCGAGGTAGTTGTTCGACCCGAGCATGATGACGGGCCGGCCCTCGTGCACGACCGTGGGGCCCGACTCGCTCGCCATCTCCTTGAAGAAGGGGCCATAGCCGGCGGCAACGGCCTCCAAATAGAGGTCCTTCCGCGGATTCGAGCACTTGGCGAAGATGTCCCCGACCACCAGGCCCGCGACGCTACCGGGTGGGGGCCTTCCAGGGCCGGACGGGCGGGCCGCTTGTGAAGTGGTGAAAGGGGTGCCGAACCGCCCCGCGACCCCATTCCCCGCATTGACACCATGGCCCAGAAACCACCCGAACGAACTATCAAGACGCCTGAAACGCTTGTCGACACCTGTTGCGTGGAGACCCCGAAGGCTGGTTCGTCCCGGCAGCGAGTCCTCGGTGACCTGGTAGCCGCGATCGGTTGCTGCCTGGTCGCGTTCGGCCTCGCCATCCACTTCCAGGTTCCGGGGTGGCTGGCCCGACAGTCGGCGGGGCGCAACGGCACCACGGCCGATGCCGTCGTCTTCTTCCTCGCCACGATGGCCATCGGCCTGATCGTCTTCTCCTCCCGGCAGTGGCGGGCGACGGTGCGGACCTCGGCGCAGGCCGAAGCTCGACGCGCCCTCTACGACCCGCTCACCGGCCTGCCCAACCGCATCCTGCTGCACGAACGGCTCACCGATGCCCTCGCCAAGGCCCGCCAGCAGGACCTGCGGGTGGCCGTGCTCTTCGTGGACCTCGACCGCTTCAAGCAGGTGAACGACACCTACGGACACGCGGCCGGCGACCTTCTCCTGACCAACGTTGCCGAGCGCCTGCGCGCTGCGGTCCGGGGCGAGGACCTCCTCGCCCGCCTCGGCGGCGACGAGTTCGTGGTCGTCTGCCAGGAGGTGTCCTACACGGGTGAGGCCGAGACGATCGCCGAGCGCCTGCTGATGGCTTTGGGCCATCCGTTCTTCGTCAAGGACGTCGAGCTGTCGGTCAGCGCCAGCATCGGAATCTCCTTCTCCGATCCGCTGGCGCGGGGCCGCAAGGACTCGGCGGACACGCTGCTGCACGACGCCGACGCCGCCATGTACCGCGCCAAGGCCCAGGGTCCCGGCAAGTACACGGTTTTCGACCGCTCGATGAAGGCCGACCGCGTAAACCGCAACAAGGTCGAGCAGCGCCTGCGCGAAGCGCTCGACAACGAGGAGTTCACCCTCCACTACCAGCCGATCATCGACGTGGGCGAGGAGCGGATCGTCGGCGTCGAGGCGCTTCTTCGGTGGGAGGATCCGGCGCGAGCCACGATCCCGCCTCTCGAGTTCGTTCCCCAGCTCGAGGAGAGTGGCCTGATCGTCCCCGTCGGCGAGTGGCTGCTCGAGGAGGCGTGCCGCCAGGTTTCTGCTTGGAGCAAGGCCTACCCGTGGCTCGGGAAGCTCAGGGTGTCGGTCAACGTCTCGCCGCGGCAGCTTCTGCAGGCTCACTTCGGCGACGTGGTCACCCGGGTGCTCCAGCGCACCAGCACCCATCCGGAGCAGCTGTGCCTCGAGATCACCGAGGCCGCCCTCATGGGCGATGTCGTCGCCGCATGGGCCGAGCTGCGCAAGGTGAAGGCTCTGGGTGTCACCCTCGCCATCGACGACTTCGGCACCGGGTACTCCTCGGTGAGCTACGTCCGCAACTTCGCCCTCGACGTGTTGAAGGTCGACCAGTCCTTCGTACGGGCGCTGAACACCTCCACCGAGGACACGGCGATCGTGAAGGCCGTCGTCGACATGGCCCACGCCCTCCACCTCTCGACCGTCGCCGAGGGCGTCGAGACCCCCGAGCAGCTCGCGGAACTTCGAGAGCTGGGCTGTGACATGGCGCAGGGCTATCTGTTCTCACGGCCGCAGCCGCCGGACACCATCGAGGAGCTGTTGGCCGGCACGACTCGCAAGCGGTCCCGCCAGCCCGCCCCCGCCGCCCGCATCTGACGACGCCGGGTAGCTTCTAGCCCGCGGCGGCGTGGCCGAGTGGTTTAGGCACGGGCCTGCAAAGCCTGTTACAGCGGTTCGATTCCGCTCGCCGCCTCAAGACAAAGCCGCAGGTAAGCATGCACGGGAGCGCATGCGGCGGACATTTCGACTGCTCGGCGACGGCCCGTTTGACACGGATCTGACACAGCTTGCAAGCCGCGAGCTGCTTTCAGCCTTCAGGGCGCTCGGTGGTACATCTGTGTCGGAGTGCTGCCTCCGACACGGGGCATCTCTGCGCGAACGCGGTCGGGACGGCGGCGCGCAGGCGCTGCCGGCCTTTCTTCTGCGACACAGTGCGGGGCGCACACATGAGGATCGGCCCTAGTTCGGCCGGTCCTCAGTCGCGCGGTCGGGCGCGTCGTTCGGCGCTGGTGCCGATGCGCAGATCACCCGTATAACGGCAGTGAGAATCCACCGCAGCGCTTCATGCGCTGTCTAGGAAGTCGCCAGGCTCTCGCCCACCCGGTCTGACCCAGGTATCGGCCGACCCCATCTGGGTGTCCTTGAAGTGACCAGTCGGCCGGGTGAGCGAGGGCCTGTTGTGCACGCACCGGACGGGCGTCCGTGACCGAAGAGGCGCCTGTGCAAGAGGCCCCATCACTGTCCTGTCCGCCCGCCCGGCGGTGCGTGCCACCTCAACCCATCAGGAAAGGAAAGGTGGCGATGACCACGCTCGCGCACGATTCGACCGACCAGGTGACCGGTGGCGTCGACACCCATAAGGACGTGCATGTCGCCGCGGTGATCGACGCCGTTGGGCGCATCCTCGGAGTGGAGTCGTTCCCGACGACTCGACACGGCTACCGACGGCTCCTCACCTGGCTGCAGGGCCACGGCGAAGTCGTGGCCGTCGGCGTCGAGGGCTGCGGCTCCTGGGGTGCAGGACTGGCCCGATACCTGGCGGCGCGAGGCGTGAAGGTCGTCGAGGTCAACCGCCCCAACCGCCAGACTCGCAGGCTCAAGGGCAAAGACGATCCCGTCGACGCCGAGGCCGCGGCTCGAGCCGTGCTCTCGGGTGAGGCGACGGTCGTCCCCAAGGCCGGTGACGGTCCCGTGGAAGCCATCCGCCAGCTGCGTGTGGCCCGCTCAGGGGCCATCAAAGCCCGCATCTCGGCCTCCAACCAGCTGCACAGCCTCGCCGACACGGCACCGGAGGGCGTGCGGTCAAAGCTGCGCGGCCTCACACTTCGCAAGAAGATCACGGTCTGCGAGCGCTGGCGGCCGGGCACCGACCTCGGACCCGAGACCGCAGCGAAGCGGGCCATGCAGAGCGTCGCCAAGAGGTGGCGGGCACTGGACGAGGAAGTGCGCGACCTCGATCGCCACCTCAAGGAGCTGCTCGACACCACGGCCCCCGAGCTCCTGGCCGTCCACGGCGTGGGCTATGAGACCGCCGGCCAGCT
>JAFAUA010000470.1 GCA_019243595.1 Acidimicrobiia bacterium | reverse complement strand
AAGACGATCGCCGACGGCGACTCGATCCTGGAGTACATCAAGGACACCGCGTCAGAGGCGGGCATCGACCGCAAAATTCGCTTCCACCACCGCGTCGTCGCCACCGACTGGTCGACCGGGGACGGGCGCTGGAACGTCACCGCCGAGCGGACCGACACCGGTGAGACCGTGCAGCTGACCGCCGGGTTCTTGTTCTCGTGCAGCGGCTACTACCGCTACGACCACGGCTACACGCCCGAGTTCGAGGGCATCGAGCGTTTCGGCGGCCAGATCATCCACCCCCAGCATTGGCCCGACGATCTCGATTACGCCAGGAAGCGGGTCGTCGTCATCGGCAGCGGCGCCACGGCCGTCACCCTGGTTCCCGCGCTGGCGCGCACGGCGACGCACGTCACCATGCTGCAGCGGTCGCCGACCTACATCGCTTCCCTGCCGGCGAAGGACCCCGTCGCCGACGTACTCCGGAAGGTGCTGCCGGCGCGGCGGGCCAACGGGCTCGTGCGCTGGATGAAGGCGCTGACAACGCAGGGCTCATACCACTTCAGCAAGCGCTGGCCGAACGCCATGAAGAAGATCCTGCGTCGGATGCTCGAGCGGGAGCTGCCCAAGGGCTACGACATCGACCTCCACTTCACGCCGACGTACAACCCGTGGGACCAGCGCTTGTGCGTCGTGCCCAACGGTGACCTGTTCAAAGCGATCAAGAAGGGCACCGTCACCGTCGCCACCGACACCATCCGCACGTTCACCGAGACCGGGCTGCTGCTCGAGTCCGGTGCCGAGCTCGACGCCGACATCATCATCACCGCGACCGGCCTCGAGCTGCTGTTCCTGGGCGGCATCGACCTGTCGGTCGACGGGGAGACGGTCGACCTGCCGAGCAAGCTCGTCTACAAGGGGATGATGCTCGAAGGCGTTCCCAATCTGGCCATCGCTGTTGGATACACGAATGCATCGTGGACGCTGAAGTGTGATCTCACGTGCGACTACGTCGTCCGGCTCCTGAACCACATGCGGGAGGCGGGCGTCCGCCAGGCGATGCCGGTGAACCGCGACGCCCACATGGACACCGCGCCGGTGCTCGGGCTCATGTCGGGATACATCCTGCGGTCGGCCCACCGCTTCCCCAAGCAGGGCTCGAAGTTCCCCTGGAAGGTGCATCAGAGCTACCTGCGGGACTACCGAACCCTGAAGATGACCGACCTCGACGACGGCACCATGCAGTTCTCCAACCCGGTGCCAGCCGAGGCGTCGCTCGTCGCCCAGGCCTCCTGACGGGTGCTCCCCGCGCATTAGGTGCCGTCAGGCGATCCGAACTACACGGAGAGCTGGGGTAGCTTCCGCGGCCGTCCGCAGAGAACGCTTCCCGGAGTACGCCATGGCTCACAAAGTGGATTTCAAAGAAGTCTCGACCGTCGGACTGGAGTCGTCGCCGGTCGCCGATGCGCTCGCCGGTCTGCGGGCGAACGAGGCCCGCTATTTCAAGAACAAGTACGACATCGACTTCACCGTGGAGCCTGCGAGCAAGGCCAAGAAGATCGTTGACCGTGTGAAGCGGATCCTGAAGGAAGAACGCGACATCGTCATCGCCTCGAAGCCTCTCGAAGCCACCACCCTCAACGTCACGACCGAAGACGGCGAGAACATCCGATGGGATCACGTCTTCTACGAGAGCGGCCTGGCGATCAACGTGTTGTACACCCTCAATGACAACGGAAAGCGGGCCGTCGGCTTCAAGCTCTCCGAGGGGATGGAGGTCCCCGAGGAGCTCGCCGACAAGTTCAAGTTCGCTCGTCAGAAGTCCAAGCTGGCCGGAACCATTCGCGGCTCCTACTTCGTCATCAAGAACGAGTACTGACGCGAATGATCCGCCCCCTCGGGGCGGATCTTCGTCAGGTCGTGGAGGCGGAGGGATTCGAACCCTCGTCCTTCGGGTTCTTAACGGGACTTCTCCGAGCGCAGCCGGCGGAAGATCTCGAGCGGTCACACGTCGCCGGCGCTCGGCGACCGCTCCAGTCAGGTGAGATGTCCCCACCGGACCCCCTGACAAAGCCCGATGGGTAAGCCCCGCTAGATGACGCCCGTGACCGGCCCACAGGGCTGAGACCGGACGGACGCGCTACTTAATTAAGCAGCGAGCGCGAGATTGTCGTTCGCGTTTGTTTTTGGTACCGGCTCTTTAACGTGGACTCCGGCAACCACGGCTCGCTTCTCCCGTCTCGACAACCGAAGTCGAAACCAAGCGCCCCCATGTCAAGTTGCTGGACACCATTCTAACGCCGGGGTTGTGTCACCGATTCCGCTCGAGCACCACTACTGGGATCGTCCGATCGGTGCGGGCCTGGTAGCGACCCCAGAGCGGGTTGTAGGCCACGACGTCCGGCCACACCCGCCCCCGTTCTTCCCCGGTGACCTCCCGGGCGTGGACGCTGATCGAGCGTCCGCCGATCTGCACCTCGGTGTCAGGGTTGGCGCGCAGGTTGTGCATCCATGCCGGGTCCTTCGGATGGCCACCCTTGGCGGCCACGATGACGAAGTCGTCGCCGTGGGGCATGTAGACGAGCGGAACGGTGCGCTTCTTGCCGCTCTTCCGTCCGACGTGATCGAGCAGCAGCATCGGTGGCAAACCCGGCAGCCGACCGCCGATGCGCCCTCCACTCGCGCGGTACAACGCGGCATGCGCGCGCATGATCGGGCCGAGGACCGGCCACGCTCGGTCGGCGACGTCCAGGTAGTTCATGTCGACGAGACCCCTACCCGCTGCGGCGGCGTTGGGCACGGGCCATCGCCCGCTCGGCCTCACGGTCGGCGTCGCGCTTGGCAATGGCCTGGCGCTTGTCGTAGTGGTGACGGCCGCGCGCCAAGCCGAGCTCGATCTTGGCCCGCCCGTCCTTGAAGTACACCGACAGCGGAACGAGCGTCAGCGACTCTTGCTGGGTCCGACCGGTCAGCTCGTCGATCTCGGCCCGGTGGAGCAGCAGCTTGCGGGCCCGGTCGGGATCGTGGCCGTCGGCGCCGTGGGCGTAGACGTAGGGCGAGACGTGCACTCCGTGCAGCCACATCTCGCCGTCCTGGACGCGCGCGTACGAGTCCTTGAGCTGAATCTTCCCGTCTCGGATGGACTTCACCTCGCTGCCTGTGAGCACGATGCCGCACTCGTAGGTCTCGAGGATGTCGTAGTCGTGACGGGCCCGACGGTTGGAGGCCACCACCTTGGTGCCCTTGGGGGCCATCGCCCGAAGGTATCGGCACGGGCACCACTAGGGTCCCGTGCTCGTGCTGCGGCTGACCGACGCCACCTACACCGACATGGTCGCCCACGCGCTCGACGGCCTACCCAACGAGGCGTGCGGGCTGATCGCCGCCATCCCGGGAACCGACAAGATCGACCGCGTCTACCGCTGCGGAAACGCGGCCGCGTCGAGCCGCCTGTACGAGGTCGACCCCCTCGACCACCTCAAGGCCGACCGTGACGCCGAGGGCCGCGGCCTCGAGATCGTCGGCGTCTACCACTCCCACACCCACACCGACGCCTATCCCTCGCCGACCGATGTGAAGCAGGCGCCGGACCCGTCGTGGCACTACGTGCTGGTCTCGCTGAAGGACCCCGAGCCTGTCCTGCGCTCCTACCGCATCGTCGACGGCGCCATCACCGAAGAGCCCGTCGAACTAGAGCGTCGGTAGCATCGAAGCCCTATGGCCATCGAAGTCGAAGTCCGCCTGCCGACCGTCCTTCGTCAGCACGCGGGCGGGCAAGCCTCTGTGCAGGCCAACGGCGAGACGATCGGAGCGGTCTTCGAAGATCTCCTCCGGCAGTTCCCGCTGCTGAAGGGGCAACTGCTCAGCGACGACGGCTCGATCCACAAGTTCATCAACGTCTACAAGAACGACGACGACGTGCGGTACCTCGACAAGCTCGACACGCCGATCGGCGCTGACGACGTCATCTCGATCCTGCCTGCCGTCGCCGGCGGCTGAGGCGGACACCGAGCCGTGACCGCTGTCCGGTCGGTGCTCGACCTGGTGGGCAACACGCCGCTGGTCGACCTCTCGGCGCTGAGCCCCAAGCCGTCGGTGCGGATCCTGGCCAAACTCGAGGGCCAGAACCCGACGGGCTCGGTGAAGGACCGCATCGCCGTGTCGATGGTCGAGGCGGCCGAGGCCGACGGCACGCTGAACCCCGGCCAGACGATCCTCGAGCCGTCGTCCGGTAACACCGGCATCGGTCTGGCGATGGTGTGCCGGGTCAAGGGCTACAAGCTCAAGATCGTGCTTCCCGAGAACGTGTCGCCGGAGCGCCGACAGCTCCTCGAGATCCTCGGCGCCGAGGTGATCACGTCGCCCGGCGAAGAGGGTTCCAACGGGGCGGTGCGCATGGCGCAGCGTCTGGTCAAAGAGATGGACGGCGTTGCCTTCCTCTATCAGTACGGCAACCCCGCCAACCCTCGCGCCCACTACGAGGGCACCGGTCCGGAGATCTGGCGGGACTGCCCGGAGGTCACCCACTTCGTCTCCGGCCTCGGCACCAGCGGGACGCTGATGGGCGTCGGCCGCTACCTCAAGCAGCAGAACAAGGCCGTGCAGATTTGGGCCGTCGAGCCGCCCGCCGGCGAGCAGGTGCAGGGGCTGCGCAGCCTCGACGACGGGTTCGTGCCGCCGGTGTTCGACCCCGACGTCCTCGACCGCAAGCTGATCGTGCGGCCGCTGGAGTCGGTGGAATGGCTGCGCCGCCTCAACGATGACGCTGGTCTGCTGGCGGGTATTTCGTCGGGCGCGGCGATGGCCGGTGCCG
>JAFAUA010000347.1 GCA_019243595.1 Acidimicrobiia bacterium | reverse complement strand
CCTGATGACCTTCGCTCCCGCCGACCAGGTGATCGACGAGGCCGCCAAGTTCATGAACGAGGTGGCCCCGGCGCTCACCTAGACGCCCTCTCGAGAAAATAGCTGTCGAAACTCGACAGCTATTTCCTCGAAACGGTGAGTGCGGCGCGGCGGCGTTCGAGCAGCTGGCGCTCGGCATTGTTGGTGGTGCGCGCCAGCGCCGCGTCGTAGGCGGCCACGGCCTCGTCGCGACGGCCGAGGCGTTCGAGGAAGTCGGCGCGGGCGGCATGGAGGAGGTAGTAGCTGTCGACGTCGAGCGCGTCGAGCGTCGCCAGTGCGGGGCTCGGGCCCTCGACCTCGCAGACAGCAATGGCGCGGTTCACCGCCACAACCGGGGTCGGCGCGATCGCCATGAGTTGGTCGTACAGCAGCACGATCTGCAACCAGTCGGTATCGGCCGCCGTCGCTGCGTCGCTGTGCACCGCGTTGATGGCGGCTTGGATCTGATACGGCCCCGGCGCGTTGCGGCGCAGACACTGGCGCACCAATGCCTGGCCTTCGTCGATCAACTTCCGGTCCCACAGCGAGCGGTCCTGGTCGGCCAGCCGCACGAGTGAGCCGTCGGCCGCTGCGCGCGCCGGCCGGCGGGATTCGGTGAGCACGAGAAGTGCGAGCAGGCCGATGACCTCGGGCTCGTCGGGCATGAGGTCGGCGAGCAAGCGGGCCAGGCGAATGGCCTCGTCACACAGCTCGACGCGCACGACGTCGTCGCCGGCGCTGGCGAGGTAGCCCTCGTTGAAGACCAGGTAGACGACGGCGAGAACGGGCTTAAGGCGGTCAGGCAGTTCGGCGTCGTCGGGCACCCGGTACGGGATGTGGGCGGCGCGGATCTTGTTCTTGGCCCGCACCAGCCGCTGGGCCATCGTGGGCTCGGCCACCAGGAAGGCGCGGGCGATCTCGGGTGTCTGAAGCCCGGCGATCAGGCGCAGGGTGAGCGCTACCTGGGCCTCGGGCGCGAGCGCCGGGTGGCAGCAGGTGAAGATCAGGCGAAGGCGGTCGTCCTGCACGGGACCCACCTCCAGCGGTTCATCCTCGGCATGGAGGAGGGCGGCCTGGGCGTGGCGGTCGTCGCGTGACGACTCCCGCCGCAGCCGGTCGATCGCCCGGTTCCGGGCCGTGGTGATGATCCAGCCCACCGGACTGGGTGGCACGCCCGAAGACGGCCACCGCTCGAGGGCGACGAGAAACGCGTCCTGGACCGCCTCTTCGGCGATGCCGATGTCGCCGAAGTGGCGGACCAGGGACGCGACAGCTCTGCCTGACTCCTCACGGAAGGCTCGCTCGATCTCGACGCGGTCGGCCAGCGCCGCGATGGCTCAGCTCTCCGTGTCGGACTGGAAGGGGCGCACCTCGACGGGGCCCCGGCAAGCGACCGTCGCTCGCTTCGCCCACGCCAGCGCCTCGTCGAGGTCCTTGGCCGTGATCACCCAGAAGCCGCCGATGTGTTCCTTGCCCTCGACGAAGGGGCCGTCGGTCGTCAGGATCTGGCCATTGTCCTCACGGACGACCGTCGCCACGTCAGCCGGCTCGAGCCCGCCCGCGAACACCCACGCGCCTGCCTGCTTGATCTCCCCCTTGAGGGCGTCGACGTCCTTGAACGCCTGCTGCATCTCCTCTTCAGACCCGTAGCCCTCGCCCTCGACCATGTGCACTGACAACAGGTAGTGGTTCATCTCGATCTCCTCCGTGCGGACCGGCCCGCTGCCGGCCTCTCGCCGCCTACACGAACGCCGGCAGCCTCAATCGACAGGCTTCCCGAGATTTTTTCCTAAGCGACGGCGGCGGCGTCGACCTTGCCGTAGCGGATGAGCGGGTCGAAGAAGTCGAGCACCGTGCGGTCCTCGTCGACGATGCCCCGCACCGGGAGCGTCTCGAGGTGCTGGCGGGCGAAGCGCCGGGCCACGAGCGCCTTGCGGGCGTCGCCGTCGCGCTCGAGCGCCCAGGCCGCTTCGTCGAGGAGCACTGCCCCTTCGGAGACGTCGGCCAAGAGGTTGGCCAGGCGACGAGCCTGCAGGAGCTGGACGTCGTCGTCGGCGGACGCCAGGTAGGAGATCGCCTCACGGGCATCCTTCAACGCCGAGGCCACGGCGTCGGCCGGACGGGCCAGCGCCTCGTGGGGACCGGCGGTGTCGAGCGAGCGCTCGATGCGCGCCAGCAGCGCTTCGTGGGCGCCCTCGCCCTTCATCGCCCGACGTACGTCGAGGCAGATGATGTTCTCGGTGCCCTCCCAGATCGGATGGCACTGCGCATCGCGGTACTGACGGGCCATCGGCCAGTCATTCATGTAGCCGTTGCCGCCGAGCACTTCGAGGGCACTGCTCGCGGCGCCGACGGCCGCACGCGTCGCCCGCATCTTGGCGAGGGGGATGAGGATGCGGCGAATGAGGCGCGCCTCTTCCTCATCGGTTGAGGCCCGAGCCGCGGCCGCACACTCGAAGGTGACGGCCATGCCCGCTTCCAGCTCGACGAGGAGGTCGACGAGCGTCTCGCGCACGAGGGGGTAGCGATCGATGCGCTGGCCCCACTGCTCGCGGTGGGCGGCGTA
>JAFAUA010000346.1 GCA_019243595.1 Acidimicrobiia bacterium | reverse complement strand
TCGAGGAGCTGTCCGCTGTCGGCGGTTGCGGCGACCACGTCGGCCACCCCCGCCCGCAGTGCCTGCTGCAGCATCTGCGTCTTCAGTTCCTCGACCACCATGATGGCGGCGATCTCGGGATGGTTCCGCGTGAGATCGCGGACGTCCGTGAGCGCTGCGGCCGTCGAGTACGACGGCCCGAAGACAACGATCAAGGGCGCGCCGGGATCGACCTTCTCCTCCATCGCTTCGATGGTGGGGAAGGACGCGGCCGCGACCGACTCGCTCAGCTGCATAGCGAGCCGGGTGCGCAGCTTGTTGTTGCCGTCTATGACGGCGACTGAGGGGCGGTCTTCGTAGCTATCGACGAAATTCAGCGTAGCCGTCTCCCTCTCGACCTACGCGTACGGTGTCAGCGGCCCGCTGAACAGCGAGTTCTGGTTCACCGCAGGCACAGGTACCGGCTGGTTCCCCGGCGGCACGAGCGTGAGGTAGACGCCGTTGGCGATGGCGATCTTGGCCGCCGCGAGCGGCGGGACTGCGAAGGTCATCAATCCGCTGCCGCCACCAGGAGCGGTCGTCGTAGCGGTGGTGTCGCCGGGCTGTGGGGCCGGCGTGTTGCCGATGGCGAGCACGTTGACGTTCTGGAAGAGGTAGCGCGTCCCATCCGGCGCGTTGGCCAGGATGTTCACCTGGTCCCCCGGCACTACGAGGCCGGCGACGCCGTGGATGGAGTCAACCGAGATGGTGACCGCCACCTGGCCGGCGGGGATGCGCTGGGCGAAGGACACCTGGGCGACCCGGGGCTCGACGAACATCCCGTCGACAACGATCTGACCCGAAGAGAGGTCGTTCAGCGCCACCTTGCCGCGAATGGCGTTGATATCCGTGAGTGCGGTGGTCGGTCGATACTGCTGTGGGATATCGCCGGACTTCACGTACTCCTGGTCGATGGCCTGCTCACCGGGAAGGCCCTTCTTGACGTCCTTTTGGACCTTGTAGACCTTGACCAGCTTGGCGTTGTTGTACGCCCTGTCTTGTACCGAGTTCAGGTAGCTGTAGATCGCGCCGGCTGCCACTAGGGCAATTACCACCGCGGCGATCAAGATCACTGTCCGTCGATTTCCCACTCCCACACCTCACTGGTTCGGGGCGCCGCGACGCCGCGGAGCCCCCCCTTGCGGTCCGAAAGAGCATCGGCTTCCAGATAGGAGGAGGTGAGCCATTTTCCCGAGTTAGTTCGATCGACCTATCCCGAACCTCGCGGCTAAAGCGGCGATGACGGACCGCCGATCACCTGTCCAGAGACGTGCAAGGGCGCGCGCGAAGGGATAAGGGGTGGGATCGAGACGGAGGAGCGAACGCGGCACTGCACTCGTCGAGTTTGCCCTCGTTCTCCCGTTCCTCGCGGTCCTGGTCTTCGGCACCATTGACATCGGGCGCGCCTACCAACTCGAGAACCGGCTGAAAAATGCTGCACGCGAAGGCGGGCGCATGGCCCAGGTGTCGCCCGCGCAGGTGGACAACTCTGGCACCGCCTGCGCTGACCCGAACAACATCGTCTACGCGGCGACCCACGAAGAAGCAGCTGCGGCAGGCAACTACACGGTCACGGTCACGCGCCTCGACACCAACGCCGTCCTCACGGGTTGCAGTACCGCGGCGCTCCCTGGCGGAACGCATGTGCAAGTGAAGGTGTCGGCGCCATTCAAGGTGCTGACCCCCCTGGTCGGAATAGTCACTGGAAGTTCGATGACGGTCTCAGGGACGCAGGAAGTCGTGGTCCAGGGATGAAGCAGGCCCGTCGCATGCACGGTGAACGGGGCGTGACGATCGTCGAGGCCGCCTTCGTGCTCCCGATCCTGTTCCTGTTCGTCCTCGCACTGGTCGATATCGGCCTGTGGGAGTTTCAGACCACCCAGGCTTCCAACGCGGCGCGTGACGGCGCCCGTGCAGGCATCCTTCACTACAAGACAGCGGCCGGTTCAACCGCATCACCGGGGGGCGCCGACTTCACGACAATCAACAACGCCGTAAAGGCGCGGCTCGCGAACCAGCAGTATTCGGTGACGGTCAGCTGCGTGGGCCCGACGTCGGACACCACGATCACCGGCGATTGCTCCAGCGCATCAATCGGTATCGACTCGTCGAGCACGGACCGCATCAAAGTGGTCGTGACCTGGTCACGGGCCGGCCTCAGCCCCATCGGCAAGCTCTTCGGCGTCGCCCAGACCGTAACCGGCACGGCCACCCTTCAACTCGTGGGTCTGCCGCAATAGGAGGTCTCGATGCACGCATTTCTACGCAGGAACCTCCCGAGACGCATGAGGTCGTACGACGAGCACGGGTTCAGCATCGTGCTCGTTGCTCTTCTCATGACAGGCATGCTTAGTGTGACGGCCGTCGTGCTCGACCTGGGCCAGGCGTACTCGAACCACCGACAGATGCAGAACGCAGCCGACGCCGCCGCCCTCGCTGCTACTCGCGCGCTCGACAAGGCTCGGCTCGTGAGCTACGCGAATACCTCGCTCAACAGCGCCGTCGATACGACCGCCTCGGACGTGGCGAGCAAAAACGGTGCTCAAGGATCCCAGGTGAGTTGCCAGGTGATCCGCTGGAACTACTACCTCGACAACAGCCAGATCATCGCCCCTTGCAGCGCCACGGCAACCTGGACCGCCGATACCACGAACGGCGGCCCGGCGGGCGTCCTCGTGAACACGGGGGTGACCGCCAAGACGGCATTCGGCGGCGTCATCAACCAGAGCACGACGACGGCCAAAGGCAGCGCCGCCGCGAGCATCCAGCCTCTCGCGGCCGGGCGGGGCCCATTCATCGTGTGCGGTCAGAAGAGCAACGACGGCTACGACATGCTGAACGCGGACGGCACATTCAACGCGGCGAAAGCGAAGGCTGTGGGCACGTTCGCGATCCAGGCGGCACAGCTACCGAGGTGCAACGGGCCGGCGGCGTTCAAAGGCAAGGCCGCGGACCCGAGTGCCGTCTTCAACATCCCCGGCATCGACGTCGGCACCAACGGCAACGGGTTCGACGCCACCATTCAGGGCATCGTTCTCGGGGCGACGCCGTGCAACGGCCAAGATCCCGCCGTGACTGACTGCGACCTCGCAATCCCGATCGCCGATTCCACCGTCCCCGCCGGCTCATACAACTTCCACGTCACGTCGGTCGCGGTGTTCCACATCACCGGCGACGGCCACGGGAACCCGAAGTACTTCGCCACGTACGTCGGCAACCTCGATCAGGCTCGCGGGGGCCAGGGGGGGACAGGCGTGTGTGCCGTGGGCTCCCTTTGCCTGGTCAAGCTCGTCGCCTGATCGAGGACGGGCGTGTCGCCGCCCATCAGGACCATGCGGAAATGACCCCGAACGGCTATTCCCGTTCTGGGAACCCGTCGTTACGGTCTGTGACGAAGCCCGCAACGGACAGTGGCTAGTCCACCCCGGGGCGGCACCCGATAGCAACAGCGGGGAGGCGACGAGCCTCGGACGGTAACGACTGGTCACACAGCGTCCGAGGGGAGCCAACGTGAAACCGGCCCCGCCACGAGCCGAGGAGGCCTGTGGTGGAACGGAGAGCCGGTCGAACGAAGACGATGCGGGCGGGCGTTGTCTTGACGATCAGCGGATTCCTCCTGATCGTGGCGAGTATCGGCGGCGCGGGCGCCAGTGCCCACGAGAGTTCGCCTCAGACGACGACCTGCCAGACCAGCCACGGCGATGACGGCGAGCACGGCGGGCACGGGTTCGACAGCGAAGAGCATCACGGTGACAGCCAGTGCACGACGACGACCGTAAGCGTGGCGCCGACAACCACAACCGTCGCGGCCGGATGCTCCTCGGCCGGTGGTGAAAACGACGCCGCCGACGACAACCACGAGGGCACCGACGAACAGGTGAATCCCAGCACCCATCGGGACGACCACCTCGTAGCGAACGACGAACAACCCTCGGGCGAAGACCACGACGCGGATGACGACGGCGGCAGCTGCCCGACTACCACGACGACGACGCCGGCGACCACGACGACCACCGCAGCACCGGCGACGACCTCAACCACCGCACCCACAGGCACGACGACGACCGAGGCGCCGACAACGACCACAACCGCGGCGGTCCCAGGAACGACCACCACGACGGTCGGCACCAATGTCCTCGGCGAGCAGTTCAGCCGGCCGGGGTCGAGCGGTGGCGCACCCGCAAGCACGGGCGGCCTGGCCTTCACGGGCATGACCAGCAGCAAGCTGTTCTTGGCCGGGCTGGCCCTGGTTCTGATGGGGATCATGGTCATGGCCCACCGTGCGCAGGGTGTCCTGGTCAGCCGCGACTGATCGCCGGCCCGCCCATTGGCGGGCCAGGTCGGAGGGAAGAGGGCGTGCGCTCGTCAAGGGGGACGAGCGCACGTTCCACTGTTCGAGGGGGAGGCACGGAGCAATGAACGAGAGTCACGAAGGCGACTACGACCCACGCAACACCCGTGAGCTCGGCGCTCGCCTGCGGGCGATTCGCGAGCAGCGGGGGTGGTCGCTGCACGACGTGCAGGAGGCGTCGCACGGGCGCTTTTCCGGAAGCGCCGTCGGCACCTACGAGCGGGGCGAGCGCAGCATCTCGGTGCGACGTCTCAGCGAGCTGGCCGCGCTGTACGGCGTGCCCGTCGATCAGCTCCTGCCCGAGGACCACGAACCGCGCCATCCCGGGCGGGCGTCAGCCGGTCGCGGCGCAGGCCAGGACAAGGTCGTCATTGACCTCGTCGCCCTGAGCGAACGCGCCGGTGCCGGCGAGCTCGAC
>JAFAUA010000303.1 GCA_019243595.1 Acidimicrobiia bacterium | reverse complement strand
GGGGCGCGCTGGCTGCACGTCGTCGACCTCGACGCCGCGCGCGGCGAGGGCAGCAACCTCGACACCGTGCTCTCGATCTCCCGCGCCGTTTCGGCGAGCGTGCAGACCGGCGGGGGAGTGCGCGACGACGCCCTGCTGATCGCCGGCGTCGACCGTGTGGTTCTCGGGAGCATGGCGGTCGCCAATCGTTCGTACGCCGGTGAGCTGATCGCCGAGTACCCCGGGCGGGTCGCCGTCGGTCTCGATCACCGCGACGGCGAGCTCCGAGTTCGGGGATGGGAGGAGGGCGGCGACGTTCGACTGCTCGATGCCGTGGGGTGGCCGGAGTTCTCCGGGGCGGCTGGCTTCATCGTCACCGACATCGGCCGCGACGGCACCCTGGCCGGTCCCGATGTGAGCGGGCTGGCGTCGGTGCTCGAGGCCACGACGGTCGACATCATCGCCTCCGGCGGCGTGGGCTCACTCGCCGACCTCGAAGCGCTGTCATCCCTGTCGGCGGGCGCGCGCCGGCTGGCGGGTGTCATCGTCGGCAAGGCCTTGTACGAGGGTTCGTTCACGATCGAGGAGGCGATGGCCGCGTGCGCAGCGTCCGCGTGATCCCGTGCCTCGACGTCGACGCCGGCCGCGTCGTGAAGGGAGTGAACTTCGTCGATCTCCGTGACGCTGGCGATCCCGTGGAGCTCGCTTCGCGTTACGACGCGGAGGGCGCCGACGAGGTCGTGTTCCTCGACATCACCGCGTCGTCGTCGGCGCGAGACACGATCGTCGACGTCGCCACGCGCACCGCCGAGGAGTGCTTCATCCCGTTCACGGTCGGCGGTGGGGTGCGCGGTGTCGAGGATGCCCGCCGGCTGTTGCGAGCCGGGGCCGACAAGGTGTCGGTCAACACGGCCGCGGTCTCGCGTCCGCAAGTCGTCACCGAGCTGTCCGACGAGTTCGGCGCCCAGTGCGTCGTGGTCGCCATCGACGCTCGCCGTGCACCCGGCGGCTTCGAGGTCTTCACCCACGGCGGCCGCAAGCCGACCGGCCTCGACGCCGTTTCGTGGGCCGCCGAGTGCCAACGCCTGGGGGCCGGCGAGATTCTGCTCACGTCGATGGACAGGGACGGAACGAAGGACGGTTATGACGTCGAGCTGACGCGTGCGGTGAGCGAGGCGTGCGACCTTCCCGTCATCGCCAGCGGCGGCGTGGGCAATCTCGACCATCTGGTCGAAGGTGCCGTCGAAGGCAAGGCCGACGCCGTGCTGGCGGCGTCGATCTTCCACTTCGGCGAGTACACGGTCGCCGAAGCCAAGGCCCACCTCCTCGCCGCCGGCCTCGCCGTCAGACCGGCGTAATTGGGTCCCGCGCCCTATGTCGGTGGCGCGCGTACGGAGCCGAGACATCAGGCAGACCCAAGCAAGGAGCAGGACCGATGATCTCGTACTTCCAGATGCTCACGTCGTACATGCGGACGCGGTACCTCCACAATGAGCGCGGCGCCAGCCTTGTCGAGTACGCGCTTCTGGTGGCGCTCATCGCGATTGTCTGCCTCGTGGCCATCGCCTTCCTCGGCCAGAGCGCATCGCAGCGGTTCTCCAACGTCGGCTCGGCTGTCGGCGCGGCCTGAGTCGAAGTAGCACCGCCGGCCCACGGCTCGCACGCCCGAGCCGCGGGCCGGCGGTAGGCCTGCTGCAGTGGCAACTACCCGTTGCCGCCTTCGCCTAACCCAAACCGGTCAGGCTGAGCAGGAAACCTTGCCTGCGTCCAGCGGCAGGGGTTCGGGCGCACTCGGGAGAAGTACATGGCGTCGTGGACGACGTCAGCGGCGTTCGACCCTCGTGGCCTGCGGCGGCGATCTGTCGGATCGTGCCGGTCGCGCTCCTCGCCATCGGTGTCGGCGTTCCTGCGCTGAGTTGGTCGACGCTCCCGTCTAACCGACCCGGAGGATGGCTCATCCTCGCTATCTCCTCCATGGCGATCGGGCTGGTGATCATGGTGCCGCAGATGTTGAAGCCCCGAGGCTGGGCGCCCAGGCAATGGGAGGGGTCCGATTACAGCTTCTTCGGCGTCTGGGGCTTCGTAGGTCTTGTGTTGACGCAGCTGCGCAACCGGTTCGGGCCCACCGCGGCTGGCCTTCTCATGCTTGGTCTGGGGGTCGGCGTGTCAGTCGCGACAACCACTGCCAGCTCGCACGCGACCAACTGGCACCTCTCGCTCCTGGGGTTCGGCTTGCTGGTTCCCGCTGCGCTGGTCGTGGCGACGCTGGGAGGTGCGGGAGTCCGTCACTACGGTCGCTTCGTCGATCGCGATGGCCACTACGTCCCCCGCCGAAGCCCGATAGGGACGGGCGCATAGGCGCCCTCTGCGCTCGCGATGATGTTGTTGTGAGTGAGTCGGAACGCGAGTCGATTGGGACGGCGTTTCAGCG
>JAFAUA010000216.1 GCA_019243595.1 Acidimicrobiia bacterium | reverse complement strand
GAGAAGAGCTCGACGACGGCAACGATGTCGTTGCCGACGAGGACGGGAAAGGCCAGCGCGGTCCTGAACCCGGCGCGCTCTGCCGCTGCGGCCCGCGTGAAGTCAGGCTCCGACATGAAGTCCGCCAGCCACACCGGCCTACCGTCCGATAGCACCCGTCCGGGCAGGAGCTGGCCGCGTGGAACCTGCACCGCTTGGCTGGCAAGGCGAAAGCGCCGAAGCCCGTCATCGCTGTCGCGGTCGTAGCTCCAGACGCCGCTGGAGTACACGAAGTCGCCGGAAGGATCGGCGAACAGCACGTGGCCGAGCGCCCAACCGATGTGATCGCGCACGGCGTCGACGCAGCTTCGAAGCGCATGCTCGACAGACGTGGCCTCGTTGGCGGCCGCCGTGATTCGGTTGAGCAACGCGACGAGAGCCAGCTGCCGCTCCCGTGCCTGCTCGACCTCCTTGCGCTCGGTGAGGTCCTGGCAGATACCTCGGAGGCCGCCGGGGCGACCGTCGGCCTCGTGCACGACCTCGGCGCGGACCGTCACGTGTCGGACCTGGCCGGTGGGGCGGACGATCGCGTACTCGAGCTCGAGCTCGCCGTCGGCGTGCAGAGCGTCCTGCAACCATGTGCTGACGAGCGCTCGGTCGCTTGGATGCACCGCGGCCAGATGTCCGTCGAGCGAACCGTCGAACTGGCCCGGCTCGAGGTCATGAATGCGGTGCAGCTCCTCGGACCATTGCACGGCGCCGGTGCCGGCGTCCCAGCTCCACAGGCCGACGTGGGCGAGGTGCTGGAGCTCGTCCATGCGGGCCTGGCTCTCTGCGAGCGTGGACTGGAACAGCTCCTGCTCGGTGAGGTCGCGCACGAGGACAAAGGCACCGCCCGTAGGGACGGGCACAGTGGTGACCGCCACCGGCACGACCATGCCGTCATGGCGGAGGGCGCTGGCGTCGAGAGCAACGAGCGGCTCGCCGGCGCAGGCGCGCTCGACGATCTCGGCGCCGCATTCCTGCGGCGTGAACAGCGTGTCGGCATCGCGGCCGATGGCGTCGGGTTCGGCGTAGCCGAACAAGCGCTCCGCCGCTCGCGTCCAACTGGCGATTGCGCCATCGGCGCCCAGGCGGAATGTCGCTTCGCCCGTCGCTTCGACGAGGGCGCGCAGGCCTGTCAGTTCTTCTTGGACCGCCTCGGATGTCGCCGAAGGCTCGTTCATCTGTTGCACTCCACGGCAGCTCCCCAGCAGCCCGCGTTGCCTATGGTACGCACCGTGACACGCCGAGCGCTGAAATCGGTCGCCCTGGTGCTGCTGGCCCGCGTGCTCCTGGCTGCCGTGCCGGCGCTCGCCCGCTACCTCAAGATGCGCAACACCTAGTCGCGAAGTCGGGCCCGGGCGCGGGCGACGGGATCGTCGGCCGCGGTCGCCTCGGTGGCGGCAGCCAGCCGCTGATTGACGTCGCGGAGGGTGTGCAGGACGTGCTCCCGGAGTGATGCCGTGAACCCGCGGTACTCCTCAGACCGGCGGATTGCCGAGAACGCGCGCAGAAGGTCGTCGAAGCCTTCGCTCCCGGCGCGGGCGCCTATGACGTACCCGACGGCGAATCCGAACAGCGTGCCCATGTACGAACCTCCCGCCTAACTCTCGCGCTCGGCGCGGAGCAGCATGTGCACCCGCACGTCCGGCAGGATCTTCAGCATCAGGATCTTCGGCGACGGCACGTCGAAGTCCCTGATGTCGAAGACCTGCTCGCCCTCGATCATGAGGGTGTCGGCGTCGGTCGCTTCGAGAACCACTGTGCCGCTCACCTCACGGGTGATGCCGTGGAAGCTGAGGTCTCCGATCACGCGGTACCGGCTGGTCGTGAGCGCCTTGACCTCCCGCAGCTCGACCGTCGTCGTCGGGTAGCGGCGGGCGTCAATCCGCTGAAGGAGCTCGGCGTCGTAGAGGGCGTTGCCCGACCGCAGCTCGTCGACGGCCATCTCCAGCTTGGCGTGGATGGGCGCGTCGGCATCGACGGCGCCCTCGCGGATGTCGGCGACGATGGCACCGTCGATGCCCGTCGCCTCCCAGTTGATGCCGCCCACGCTCGACCGGGCCTGGATGATCAGCGACGAGCGGTCCGGAACGATACGGAACGAGCTCACGACTTCTCGCTTCCCAATTCCCCCTCCCCAGCAGGTTCTACCACTCTACGCGGGCGGTCTGTGCCCCTTCGCGCACATTTCCCCGCCAGCCCAGCTACGGTTCGGCCCGGTGGCTGCCTACACCATCGCCTCGGGCTCCGAGATCAGCATCGGCGCCAAGTCGACGGTGCACGCCATCAACGGCTCGGCGGTCGACGTGGACGGCTCGCTCGACGCCGAGCTCGACGGCGGTGGCCACGTGCGGTCCCTTGCCGGCCGGATCGACGTTCCGGTCGCCGCGCTGCGCTCGGGCAATCCTCTGGAGGACGCCGAGCTCCAGCGGCGGATGGACGCCCGCCGCTATCCCCGCATCGTCGGCGAGGTGCGCAAGGCGGTGCCGCTCGGCGATGACGGCATGTTCCGCGTCGAGGGCGACGTGACGTTCCACGGCGTGACGCGTGCAGTCGAGGACACCGTGTTCGTGCGATCCGAGGGTGACGGCCTCATCCTCGAGGGCGAGCACATCTTCGACATCCGTGACTTCGGCGTAAAGCCGCCGCGGATCCTGATGCTGCGCGTCGACCCGATGGTGAAGGTCCGAATCAGACTGGTGGCAGAGCTGGCATGACGACAGAACCGCAACGGATCGAGGAGCTGTACATCCTCTGGACCTCCGAAGGGTTGAGCTGCGACGGCGACACCGTGTCAGTGACGGCCGCCGCGCAGCCCCGCATCGAAGATGTCGTGCTCGGCCTGGTGCCCGGTCTGCCAAAGGTCCGTCTGCACAACAAGGTCCTTGCCTACGAGAACGGCGACGAGTTCATGGAGGTGTTCTGGAAGGCGTCGCGCGGCGAGCTCGACGCCCCGTTCATCCTCGTGGTGGAAGGCTCGATCCCCAACGAGAACATCAACGGCGAGGGCTACTGGACGGCGATGGGCAACCATCCGGACGGCACCCCGAAGACGCTCAACGAGTGGCTCGACGAACTGGCGCCCCGCGCCTGGGCGGTGGTCGCGGCAGGAACCTGCGCAACCTACGGCGGGATCCACGCCATGGCCGGCAACCCGACGGGGTGCATGGGCCTGGCCGACTACCTGGGGTGGGACTTCCGCGCCACCTCTGGGCTACCGATCGTGAATGTCCCCGGCTGCCCCGTCCAGCCCGACAACTTCATGGAGACGTTGACCTGGCTGCTGTTCCACGCCGCCGGCGCGGCGCCCGTCATCCCCCTCGACGAGCAGCTCCGTCCGCAGTGGCTGTTCGGCAAGACGGTGCACGAGGGCTGCGACCGGGCCGCGTACTACGAGCAGGCCGACTTCGCCCACGACTACTCCTCACCGAAGTGCCAGGTGAAGATCGGCTGCTGGGGCCCGATCATCAACTGCAACGTGACCAAGCGCGGGTGGATGGACGGCATCGGCGGCTGCCCCAACGTCGGCGGCATCTGCATCGGCTGCACCATGCCCGGCTTCCCCGACAAGTTCATGCCGTTCATGGACGAGCCGCCCGGTGCGGTCGTCTCCAGCATGCTGATCGCCCCGTACGGACGGTTCATTCGCACGCTGCGGAGCATCACCAACAAGACCGTCAATCAAGAGCCCAAGTGGCACCACGCCGGCGACGAGCTCACGTCCGGCTACGACCCGCGCTGGTCGTCCGAGTAGTCGACATGAAGAAGTAGGGAGGCGAGGGTGGCGAACACCGGCGACGGCATCGTAGAAATGGCGTGGGACCCGATCACGCGCATCATCGGCAACCTCGGGATCTACACGAAGATCGACTTCAACCAGAAGACGGTGCTCGAGTGCAAGAGCACGTCGTCGATATTCCGCGGCTACAGCGTGTTCATGCGCGGCAAGGACCCCCGTGACGCAGGCTTCATCACCAGCCGCATCTGCGGGATCTGCGGCGACAACCACACCACGTGCTCGGTGTACGCCCAGAACATGGCGTACGGGCTGAAGCCGCCGCCGATCTCGGAATGGATCGTGAACCTGGGCGAGGCGGCCGAGTACCTCTTCGACCACACGATCTTCCAGGACAACCTGGTGTTCGTCGACTTCTGTGAGCAGATGGTCAAGGAGACCAACCCCGGCTTGCTGGAGAAGGCGGAGCAGACCGAGGCACCTCATGCTTCGGTGCACGGCATGAAGACCATCGCCGACATCATGCGCGCCTACAACCCCTTCGAGGGCTCCGTCTACAAGGAGAGCCTGGAGATGAGCCGGCTCACGCGCGAGATGTTCTGCCTGATGGAGGGCCGGCACGTTCACCCTTCGACCATCTATCCGGGCGGCGTGGGCACCGTCGCCACCCCTCAGCTGTTCACCGACTACCTGTCGCGGCTCCTCAAGGTCGCAGACTTCCTCAAGCGCCTTGTTCCCCTGAACGACGACGTCTTCGACTTCTTCTACGAGGCGATGCCGGGCTACGAGCAGGTCGGCAACCGGCGCGTGCTTCTTGGGTGCTGGGGGTCGTTCCAGGACCCCGACGTCTGCGACTACCGGTACGAGACGATGAACGACTGGGGCCGCGCGATGTACGTGACGCCCGGCATCGTGGTCGACGGCGAGCTGGTGACGACGAATCTTGTCGACATCAACGTCGGGATGCGGATCCTCCTCGGCAGCTCGTACTACGACGACTGGGTGGGGGAAGAGACGTTCGTCCCGCGCGATCCGCTCGGCAATCCGATCGATCAGCGCCACCCCTGGAACCAGACGACGATCCCCAAGCCCCAGAAGCGCGACCTCAAGGACGGCAAGTACAGCTGGGTGATGAGCCCCCGTTGGTACGACCAGCGCAGCGGCGACCACCTGGCGCTCGACACCGGCGGGGGACCGCTGGCCCGTCTCTGGGCCACGGCACTCGCTGGCATCGTCGACACGCCGTACGTGAAGGCCACCGACGGGCGAATCACCATGGACCTTCCGAAGACCGAGAACCACCCCGAGATGACGTTCGAATGGCGGCCGCCCCAATGGGCGAACACAATCGAGCGGGATCGGGCGCGCGTGTACTTCCTGGCCTACGCCGCGGGCCTCGCCTTCTACTTCGTCGAGAAGGGCCTCGCCGAGGTGATGCAGGGCAACACCAAGACGTTCGAGGACTTCTCCGTGCCCGACGACGCCATCGGCTGCGGCTTCCACGAGGCCGTCCGGGGCGTGCTCTCGCACCACCTCGTCATCCGCGACAAGAAGA
>JAFAUA010000101.1 GCA_019243595.1 Acidimicrobiia bacterium | reverse complement strand
AACCTCAGCCACCGGGCCCAGCCCGTGGAGCTCGACCTCTCGCAGTACGAGGGACGGACGCCGGTCGAGCTCCTCGGCCGCGTCGAGTTCCCCAAGATCGGCGAGCTGCCCTACTTCATCACCCTCGAGGGCTACGGCTTCTTCTGGTTCGAACTCGACTAGGGGCCGCGGGTTATTTGACGGTGGCTTTGACTTCGAACCGGGTCAGGCTGCCGTCCTTCCGCACCCGCGTCGCCGCCGATGAGAAGGGGTCGAGCCACGGCTTGACGTCGGTCTCGTAGCGCTGCTTGGACTTTCCGGTCAGCAGGCCCTCGAGGTACTGACGAATGCTGCTGATCTGCAGCACCATCTGGAACTGGGTCCCGGGCTCGGCGGAGCCGAGCGTGTCCTTGAACGCCGAGCCGCCGTCGAACCCGCCACTGCCCTTGCCCAGCCTGGTCAGGTACTCGGTGGAGCTGGCGAGGATGAAGTTGTCGCCGACCAGCGCCATCGCCGGCTGGATACCGGTGCGGATCGGGGCCGGGAAGACGTACATCGTGCTGCCGTTGGGCCCCGGGCGCTGGTCGAGCTTCACGCCGAGCTTCTGGGTGAGCACAGAGTTGATCTTGGTGACGGCCGCCTGCGCCTTTGACTTGTCGGTGGCGTGGACGAGAAGGGCGAAGTCCGGCGTCGGTCCCGTGGTTGGGGGCCCGACGGCGATCACGGTCTCGCCGTGCATCCACGACAGGACGTCGTTGCGGATGTCGAGGCCGAATTGTTGCTGGGTCTTGTTCAGGTCCTTGGAGGCCTGCGGGTTGCTCTGGAGCACGGCACCCAGCACGGTGTCGAAGGCGCCGCCGATGTCCCACAGCGAGATGGCGCCGAGGCTGTCGGACGGCAGGTTGTTGGTGACAGTGAGGTCGCCACCGCCGGTGCTGCCCGGGGTCTCGACAACGCCGCTCAGCACGCCGCCGTTGCTGACCGCGTGCAGGTCGGCGGCCGCCGAGCCGATGTCGGGGAGGCCGTTGAGGTTGATGCGGGCCTTGCCGGTCTGGCGGCTGAGCTCGGTCTTGGCCAGGGCGAGCAGGGCATGGCCGTCGGCCCAGGCCGTCACCAACCGGTCGCTGCTCAGCTTGTCGACCACGCGGGTGAACTTGGCGTCAGACGCCAGCCCGCCGCCGCTCTCGGCCTGACGGGCGACGGTGTCAAGGAGGCCTGTGTCCTTTTTCTGCACGACGAGCGCGTAGCCCTTGACCACTTTGTAGGCGGCGTCGAAGTTCGGGCTCTTGGCCGCCTTGGCGAGGGCGGCCGTCGCCTGGGCGTCGTCCTTGCTCTTGATCAGGCCGACGACGCTGGGCATCGGTGTGTTCGGCATCACGGCAAGTGCGAGCTCGTCACCGAGCCACGGCTTCACGTCCTGCTGGTAGTCGAGGCCGAGCTTCTTCACGGCCTGGGCGAGGGCGTCGTCGCGCGCCGCATCGAAGGTCTTCTTGCTGGCCTTCGGGAACTTGGCCAGGATCCCGTCGATGTCGCTCTTCTGGGAGTCCGAAGGGTTGACCGCGAGGCTGACGTAGGCGAGCGCCGATGTCGGAACGAACGCGGCCGCCTTCTTGGTCTCGTCGGCCTTGCCGCCGCTGTTGCCGCACGCCGCCAAGCCGGCTGCGACCACGACGGCGACGATCAGGGACCCAAGCGCTCGCTTCATGAACACCTCCCGGTGGGCCGCCCGAGGCTAAACCGTCGACGCGCCCTCGACCAGCGATTTCAGGTTCGCCAGGTTCCGCCTCCACACCCGGCGCAGGATCGGTACCGCCGCCGTGCCGCCGACGCGGCCGCCCGCCCACGCCGGAAAGCGGAGTTCCTCCTCCCACGCGAACGATGTCCCGGCCGCGGTTGGGGCGAGGACGAAGCGCCCCGTACCCGTGACGACCCCCGCGTGGCGGATCCCCAGAGCACGCGGCGGATCCCACTCGGTCACCACCATCCGGTCGGTGAGACGGAAGGGGCCGACCTTGGTGTCGCAGTCGAAGGCGGCGCCCACACCCGAGTGGGCCTGCGATGTGAACCGGATGGCCACGGCGTCGTCCATCCATCGGACCTGGGAGGGGATGTCCTCGATCGCCGCCCAGACCTGCTCGGGCGGGGCGGTAATCGTCTCCTCGACGCGGATGTGCACCGTCACCTCCACATTCAAACTGCTGACCTGACTGTGTCATCCCCACAGCCCTGTGGATAACGTTTCGGCGTGGCTTGGGACAGGCGGAAGCCGTCGTGGATCAAAAGCGCCCAGGGCAAGGCCCTGCGCCGCTACCTGTCCCAGGACGTCTATCCGTACTCGCCGTACTACCAAGTGCGGTTCGAAGAGACCGGGGTCGGCCAGCGGGGGATCAAGAGCCGGGCCGATCTCGACAAGGTGCCGCTGACGACGTTCGACGAGATCGCCAACCCGGCGTCGGTCGTGCTGCGCCCCGACGAGCAGAGCATCCAGCAGTACGCCCGGATCGGGCTGGTGGCGCGGGTGTTCTGGGCCAAGCTCTGGCGACGCGAGTGGGTCGTCAACCAGCGCCTGATCGACCCCGTGTACAAGCCGCTGCACTGGCATGTCGACGACGGGTTCCCGATCGGGTCGTCGGCCGAGGACGTCGAGCGCCTGGCCGAGCTGGGACGGCGCTGGCTGGAGCTGGCCGGCGTGGCCCGCTACGACGTGGTCGTCAGCGTCCTGCCGCCGGGACCGAACCTGGCCTACTGGGAGCTGGTCCTCGGTGCCCGTCAGGCCGGCGTCTCGGCCCTCCACCTGAATCCGTCGACGACCGTCGAGCAGCTCGCTGCGGCCCGGCCCAACGTGCTCGCCGGCCGGCCCGGCGACCTCGTACGCATTCTCGAAGCGGCCCGGCCGATCGCGCGCAACCTCGACGGCCTGCGCACCTTGCTCGTCGCCGGCGCCCGTCTCGACGACGGCACCCGCCGCCATCTGATGAACCTCGTCGACGGACAGGCCGCCGTGGTCGCCGCCTGGGCCCCGCCTGGAGTCCGCGCCCTGTGGTGCCAATGCCGCGACGGCGAGGGACTTCACACCGCTCCTGACGCCGAGATCGTCGAGCTCGTCGACCCGCTGTCGGGTGTGCCCGTCGCCGGGGACGACGGTGAAGTGGCGTGGACGGCGCTCGACTGGAAGGGCACGGTGTTCCTGCGCCTGCGGACTGGCGTCTACGGGTCCATCGACGACAGCCCGTGCCCGGCGTGCGGCCGCACGACGCCGCGGCTGCTACCAACGGCGACGACCGAGCCCGGCTTCGCCCGCGTCCTCGACTCCCACCCCAAGGTCCAGGCCTGGCAGGCCGAGCTCCGCACGGTTGAGGGCCAGGAGGAGCTGATCGTCTACATCAGCATCGAGCCCAACGGCCGTCCCGGCCGCCTTCTCCGCGAGCTCGACCGCCATCTCACTGTCACCCAGTTCGTCGTGATGGACCGCCGACGGCTCGACGCCCGGGTGTCCAAGCACGGCGAGAGTCGCGTCCTCGACCTCCGGCCCTAAGCCAAACTGAGGCGGTGAGCGAGCGTCAGCGAGCGAGCCGATGTGGGCGCGTGCCCGCTCACGGGCAGCCGCCGGAGGCGGCGCACCCGTGAGCGACGAGCGCCCGCCCTGGGTGCCGCTGGAGCCGACCGGCGGCCCGCCGCCCGCCACGCCGCCGTCGGACACGCCGCCCTGGCAGCCGCCGGCGGACCAGCCGTGGCAGTCGCCGTCGGGCCCGCCGCCCTGGCGGTCAGAGTCAGCAGAGCAGCCCAAGGCCGGCGACCAGCGAACGGGACCGCTGCCGCTGCACCCGATGACGCTGAGCGACATCCTCGACGGGTCGTTCAAGCTTCTCAAGGCGAACTGGCGCACGGTGCTGCTGATCACCGCAGCCTTCGTCGTGCCGCTCCACCTGCTCTCGGCGTTCGCGTCACGCAACCTGTACCAGGGCCGCAGCTTCTTCGACGCCATCAACAACCCGTCGCTCCGGTCGAGCACCACGGATTCGAGCAACGCCCGGCTGATCGTCGGCGGTGCCGTCGCCGTCGTGAGCCTGCTCGTCGCTCCGTTCGTCGCCGGCGCCATCAGCAAGGTCGTGGCCGCGTCGTACCTCGGTGGCGAGGAGACGGTCGGCTCCGCGCTGCGGGCGACGGGGCGCCGGGCCTGGGCCCTGTTCGCCGCCTGGTTCCTCGTCCACGTCCTCGAAGGCATTGGTGGCGTCCTTTGCATCCTCCCCGGCCTGATCGTGATGTCGATCTTTGTGGCCGTCGCCCCGGCGATTGTCATCGAGGACCTCGGGCCGATTCGCGGGATGCGGCGCTCGGCCCGGTTGCTGCGGCCCCGCATGTGGTCGGTGATGGGTATCGCCATCGTCGCCGGTCTGTTGGCGAGCGTCATCGGCAACGTGCTCGGCACCGTGCCCAGCGGCGCCGCCCTCGCCATCGGGCTGAAGTACGGCTGGCCGCTCCTGGCTGCCGGCTCGATCCTGTCGGCGCTCGTCACCACGCCCTTCGTCGCCATCGTGGCCACGCTCGTGTACTTCGACGGCCGCATCCGCCAAGAAGGCTTCGACCTCCAGGTGATGGCCGACGACCTGGCGCGCCGCACGGCCACGTGAGGCTGCCGCCGGGCGCGCTCGCTGCCTTTGCTGACCTCCCCCAGCCGACCCGGCGGTCCCATGACGTGACGCGGACCGTGCACGACGTGCTGGCCCGACCCGAGTACCGCTATCCCGGCCCGTCCTGGCTCGAGCGCATCCAGCACGACGTCCTCGACTGGCTGGCCCGTGTGCTGTCGGGCGTCGTCGGCGCCGGCGTCGGCGCGTGGATCGCCCTGCTCGTCATCTTCGGTCTGGTCGCCCTGATCGTGTGGAGGATCGCCGGCGGGGTGTCCCGAGACACAGGGCACGGCGTCGCCGTGTCCGGCGTCCGCCTGCGGCCCGCCGCCGACTGGCTCGCCGAGGCGGAGGCGCACGAGCGCGCGGGGGAGTGGCGGCAGGCCGTCCGCGCCCGGTACCGCGGCCTGGTCGCCGACCTGGCTCGGCGCGGTCTGCTCAACGAAGTGCCCGGGCGCACGGCCGGCGAGTACCGGGCCGAGCTTGGCGACGCCCTGCCGGCGGCGTCGCCGTCGTTCGCCGGCGTCACCGAACTGTTCGAGGGTGCCTGGTACGGCCGGCGGCCGACGGGCGAAGCCGATGCCGCCCACCTGCGCGATCTGGCCGACCGCGTCCTGACGGCAGCCACATGACCCGCACTCGCCGCTGGCTGCCGTGGATGGTCATTGCCGCCGGAATCGTCCTCGCCGTCGCCATCGCTGGCGGAGGCGGCAACGACACGGGGCGGTCCTACGACCCGACGTCGACGAGCACCGGCGGTACCAAGGCGCTGGTCGACTCACTGCGCGCCCTCGACGTCGACGTCACGGTCGACGACAGCGCACCCACGCCGCGCACGACGGCGTTGCTCGTGCTCGTTGACGGCATGTCCGACGCCCAGCGGCGGGCCATCTCGGCGTGGACCGACGCGGGCGGCACCCTCGTCGTCGCCGACCCCGACTCACCGCTGAACCCCTTCCGCGCCGCCCGGCCGAGCATCCTCGGAGCCGTGCAGCGCGACCTCGACCGGCACTGCGACGTCGCGGCCCTCCGTCAGGTCGGCCACGTCGTGGTGCCGGCGGCGAACCTCCTGCGGGTGCGCCCGCCGGCGACGGGCTGCTTCACGAGCGGCGCCGACGCGTGGCTCGTCACCCAGCCCGAAGGCCGCGGCACCCTCGTTGTCCTCGGCGACGCCGGACCGTTCACGAACGAGTCACTGGGCGATGCCGACAACGGACTCCTCGCTGTCACCCTGCTGGCTCCGACGCCGAGTGCCCGCGTGCAAGTGCTACCGCTGCCGGTGCCGGGTGGAGGACACAAGACGCTCGGCGACCTGGTGTCGCCCAACATCAAGCTGGCGCTCGTGCAGCTGGCGATCGCCTTCGTTCTCTACGCACTCTGGCGGTCCCGGCGCCTCGGCCGGCCCGTGCTCGAGCCGAAGCCGGTTCAGATCGCGGGCTCCGAGCTGGTCGCCGCCGTCGGCCGCCTGCTGCAGCGGGGCCACGCACGCGGCAGGGCGGTCGAGGTCTTGCGGGATGGCGCCCGGCGGGCGATCGCTCAGCGCCTCGGCCTGCCGCCGGACGCGTCGGTCCGGACTGTCGCCGATGCTGCCGCCGCCCGCACCACCCGATCGGCGGACGACATCGCCGCTGCGTTGGCCGGTCCCGAACCCGCCGACGACCGGGCGTTGGTTGCCGCGGCCCAGGAGGCCGAGGCGTTGATCAGGGAGGTGCGCGATGCCGTCTGACGGTCCGCGGGACGCGGTCCTGCGCGTGCGCGACGAGGTGGCGAAGGCCGTTGTCGGACAGGAGCGAGTGGTGACGGCGCTCGTCGTCGCCCTTCTCGTGCGCGGCCACGTGTTGTTGGAGGGCGTGCCCGGTGTCGCCAAGACGTTGCTCGCCAAAGCACTGGCCGCCTCGTTGGAGCTCGACTTCAAGCGTCTCCAGTTCACACCAGACCTGATGCCGTCCGATGTCGTCGGGCAGCTCATCTACGAGCGCCAAGAGTTCCGGTTCCGGCCGGGGCCGGTGTTCACCAACCTGCTGCTCGCCGACGAGGTCAACCGCACGCCGCCGAAGACGCAGGCCGCCCTCCTCGAGGCGATGGAGGAGCGGCAGGTCTCGGTGGAGGGCGAGCCCAGGCCGCTCCCCAAGCCCTTCCTCGTCGTGGCCACCCAGAACCCCGTCGAGTACGAGGGCACGTACCCACTGCCGGAGGCGCAGCTCGACCGCTTCCTGCTCAAGGTCCTGGTCGACTACCCGTCGGCCGAGGAGGAGGCCGCCATCCTCGGACGGCACGACGCCGGGCTCGACCCCCACGACCTGGCGTCGATCGGCGTCCGCGCCGTCGCCGGCGCCGCGGACCTGGCTGCGGCGCGCTCGGAAGTGGGGGCGGTGACCGTCGACGACCGCGTCCGCGAGTACATCGTCGCCATCGTGCGCGCCACCCGGGTATCGCCGTCGGTGTCGCTGGGCGCCTCGCCGCGTGGAGCGACGATGCTGCTGTGGACGGCCAAAGCGTGGGCGTGGCTGGCGGGCAAGCCCTTCGTGACACCGGACGAGGTGAAGGCGGTCGCGCTGCCGACGCTCCGCCACCGCATCGAGCTCCGGCCCGACGTCGAGCTCGAGGGCGGCACGCCCGACGGCGTCCTCAAGGGCGTGCTGGCGTCCGTGCCGGTGCCGCGGTAGTTCGCGCGCCGTGCCCGTCCCGACTCGACGGCTGGCGGCGGTGGCGGCGGTCGCGGCCATCGTCGTCCTGCTGTCGCCAGTGGCCGCGGGGTGGACAATCCTCGTCGTCGAGCTCGTGCTCCTGGGGGTCGCCGTGGGCGACGCCTTTTCGGCGCCCGCGCCGGGCCGGGTCGACGTCGAACGCGAGCTGCCGGGCGTCCTCCCGCTCGACGGCGAGGGCGAGGTCGCGTGGCGTGTGCGGAATCCCTCGACCCGGCGCCTCACAGTGTGGATCGCCGACGAACTGGCACCCTCGCTACACCCGACAACCCGCCGCGCCCGGCTGTCGTTGCCTGCGAACGGGCGCGTGACGGCCACCACCGGTCTGCGCCCTTCTCGACGCGGACGGTTCACGCCGACCGAGCTGACCGTGCGCGTCGAGGGACCACTCGGACTGGGCGCCCGCCAGCGACGGCGGCAGCTGCCCGGCGTCCTGCGCGTGTACCCGCCGTTCAAGTCGCGCCAGGAGGCCGAGCTGCGCATCGACCGCGCGCGCATCCTCGAGGTCGGGCTGCGCTCCGCACGCGGCCAGGGGGGCGGAACCGAGTTCGACGCACTGCGCGAATACGGCGTCGACGACGAGAGCCGGCGCATCGACTGGGCCGCGACAGCCCGCACGACGAAGGTGATCGTCCGCACCTATCGCGCCGAGCGCAACCAGACCGTGCTGCTACTGCTCGACGCGGGACGCACGATGGCCGGCCAAGTCGACGGCGTGCCGCGGCTCGATCACGCGCTGGACGCAGTGATGATGCTGACGGCGGTCGCGACCCGCCTCGGCGACCGCGCCGGTCTGGTGGCGTTTGACGAGAGTGTGCGCGCTGTCGTCGGGCCCGGACACGCCCGCGGCCAGCTGGGCCGCGTCACCGAGGCCATGTACACACTCGAACCTCGGTTGGTGGAGAGCAACTACCGCGGTGCGTTCACCCACACGCTGGCCCGCTTCCGCCGCCGAGCCCTGCTCGTGCTGCTCACCGACTTGAGCGAGGCGCCCGTCGAGGAGTCATTGCTTCCCGCACTCCCGCTCGTCGCGCGCGACCACCTCGCCGTCATCGCCGGCATCCGCGACCCACAGGTCGACGAGTGGGCGGCGGCCGTGCCGGCGAATGCCGGCGAGGCGTACCGCACAGCCGCCGCCATCGAGGCCCTCGAGGCCCGCCGGCGCACCGTCGCCCGCCTCCGCGGCCTGGGCGCCACCGTCATCGACGCCCCACCCGGCCGCCTCGCCCCCCAACTGGCCGACGCTTATCTCCACCTCAAGGCCACCGGCCGCCTGTAACCGCCAAAACCTCTCCAGGTCCGTCAGATTGTTCG
Organism: Acidimicrobiia bacterium; assembly: GCA_019243595.1. Classification (GTDB taxonomy): domain Bacteria; phylum Actinomycetota; class Acidimicrobiia; order Acidimicrobiales; family AC-14; genus CADDZP01. Next base: position 3,171 of record JAFAUA010000101.1, on the reverse strand, counting down.
GTTTCTGCCGGTTCGAGCGCGCGATTTCGAGACTTGGAGAGGTTTGCCGTTATCAGGTCTCGCCGAGGGCGCCGGTCAGGCCTCTGGCGGCGGCGGCGCGGCCGCGGAGAACGAGCCACGACAGCAGCACGGTCTCGCCGAGGGCGCCGATGCCGACCCGCGCCCATGTCGGCAGGGAGGAGCCGGTGACGAACCCTTCGATGGTCCCCGCGGCGAGGAAGACGACGACCAGACCGGCGACGATGGCCAGGGCCCGGCGGCCCTCGTCGGCGAGGGCGTCTCGTCGCGTGCGGTCGCCGGGGTCGATCAGCGTCCACCCGAGCCGCAGCCCGGCGCCGCCGGCGATGATGACGGCGGACAGCTCGAGCAGCCCGTGGGGGAGGATCAGGCCCCAGAATTTGCCCTGCTGGCCGACCGAAGCGAACAGGCCTCCGGCGACACCAACGCCCGCCCCGTTGAACATGAGGATGAACGCGGTGGGCAGGCAGAAGGCGATGCCGGCCGCGAAGGCGTAGATCGAGACCTGCACGTTGTTCGTGAACACGTGTGACGCGAACTCCGACGCTGGTGCAGACCGGTAGTACTGCTCGAAGTCCTGATTGACGTACGCCTCGCGGACGGCCTTGGGACCCGTCGCTTCGACGGCGCGCGGCGAGTTGGCGATCCACAGCCCCACGACGAACGCCGGCACCAGCAGCAGTGCCGCGCTGGCAAGGACGAACCGCCGGCTGTACCAGACGGCCGCCGGAAAGGTGACGGCGAAGAACTGACCGAGCGCCCGCAGTGTGCGCGGCCGACTGCCGTAGACGACGGCGCCCGCGCGCGCGACCAGACTGCTCAACGTCGCGGTCAGGGCCGGGTCGCGATAGGTCGTCCGTGCGTAGGAAAGCTGGGTGGCCGTCCGCTCGTACAGCGAGACGAGCTCCTCGAGCTCGGAAGGCGACAGGCGGTGGACCCGCCGTCCGGCGCGTCCCACCAGCGACGACAGCCGGTCCCACGACGACTGGTTTGTAGTGAGGAAGGTGTCGACATCCATGCGCGTGCCGGCCTCTACCGTAACGACATGGACGCCCGCCCGGCCGTTGTCATTCCCGAGGCCGTGCCCCTCGATCTGGAGACGGCCAGCATCGGATCGCGCTTCCTGGGGTTGTTGATCGACTGGGCCATCCAGGGCGCCCTCTTCCTGATCCTGGTGATCATCGCTTCGAACGCCTCCGTCGGCTGGCTCGGCACCACCATCACCTTCCTGCTGTTGTTCCTGATCATCTGGGGCTACCCGATTGCCCTGGAGACGCTGTGGCGAGGCCGCACCGTCGGCAAGATGGCGATGGGCCTGCGCGTGGTGACCAAGGAAGGCGGTCAGATCGGCTTCCGACACGCGGCCATCCGAGCTGCGCTCGGCATCGTGGACTTCGCCCTCTCGTCCGGCGCGTGCGCTGTCATCTGCGTCCTGCTCACCAAAGACAACCAGCGCTTGGGCGACCTCGCCGCTGGCACCGTCGTCCTCCGCGAGCGCACCGGTCTGCGCCGCCCGACACCGACGACGTTTGCGGCGCCGGTCGGACTCGACGGGTATGTCGAAAGCCTCGATCTGGCCGGCCTCGGGCCGTCCGACTACGGGGTCGTGCGCGCCTTCCTTCTTCGGGCCCCGTCGCTCCCGCCTCCCGTGCGGGCCAAGCTGGCGGCGCAGGTGGCGGAGAGCGTCGCCAAGCGCGTCCAACCGCTACCGCCCCCAGGAGTATCGGCCGAGGCGTTCCTCGGATCGGTGGCTGCTGCTTACCGGCGCGCGTCGGGCTCGAAGGACGCCGGCTGAGCCCGTCGGTCGGTCGTGCTGACCGGCGCGTGGCGGATGTTCGTCTGCAGCGCTGCCGGCACGAAAAGGGTCGCGGCGAGCCCGGCGACGGCGAGCTGCGTGCCTCTCCTGACCACACGCGTCCGCCGCTTGTCCGGCGTGACGGCTGCGACGAACGGGGTTAGCGCGTACAGCGACCACGCGCACCAGAGGCCGGCCCCCACCGCGCCAGGTGGCCGCACGACAGCTGCCCACACGACGCCGAGGAGCGCGATCAACCACAGGCAGTACTGCGGAATCGCCGCAGGCGTGAAGCGTGCCTCGCGGTCCTTTCGGGTCACGCCCGTCGGCACCCGCCGCCCGGTGAGAGCCTGCAGCATCCCGAGGACGCCCGTCGGGGCGAATGCGACGGCGGCGCCGAGGTTTCGAACGCCGGCCCCGCGTCCCGCGTACAGGGTCATCACGAGACCGAGGACGCACATGTACGGCAGCGTGTGAATGCCGTAGCCCGACATCGCCACGAAGCGCATCACCGGCACCCTCCAGATCAAGAAGAGGACGGGGCAGATGAGGAACAGGATCTGGAGACAGTTGAAGATTGGAAACCCCGTCGTGTGGAAGTAGTGCAGGCGCTGCCTGATCTTCAGGCCCCGTCGCCAGAGAGGGTTCTGGAACAGGAACGTCCGAAAGTTGTCGGTGGTCCACCGAAGTCGCTGTTTCGTGTACTCGGCGGCTGTCGTCGGCGATGTCCCGGTCGTGATCGCGTACGGGTGGTAGGCCGTCCTCCAGCCCTGTTGATGCAGGCGGTACGACGTGTGCACGTCCTCCACGAGGTTCCACTCCGAGAACCCACCGATCGACTCGAGCGCCGACCGCCGGTAGATGACGGCGTTCCCGCAGCTGAACGTCGCGTTGCTTGCGTCCTTGGCGAGCATCAGCGAGCGGTAGAAGAACGGCTCCTGGTTGTTGAGCGGGTCGATGGTGCCGTCCACGACGCGCTGCGGCGTGGCCACGAGCGCAAGGTCTTCCTGCTCGAAGTAGCCGAGCGTGTGAACGGCGAAGTGGGGGACGGCAATGTGGTCGGCGTCGATCACGGCGACGAAGTCACCGTGGGTCCGCCGCAGGCCGTTGTTGAGGTTGCCCGCCTTCTTGCGGACGCCGATGCGGCGGGTGAAGCACGGCACGCCCAGGCGCTCGGCCAGCTGCTTGATCTCCCGGTCGTTCTCCTGCTTGGCGATGAAGCAGTCGTTCAGGAGATAGGTCTTGTGCGGATAGTCGATTGCCAGCGCGGCGACGAGAGTCTTCTCGACCATTGCCGACGGCTCGCCGCAAACTGTGACGAACACGTCGAGGGTGCCTCGAGGCGGGCTCGGCGCTCC
>JAFAUA010000050.1 GCA_019243595.1 Acidimicrobiia bacterium | reverse complement strand
GACGCCAACATCATCTTCGGTGCCGTCATCGACGACACGATGGGCGACGAGGTGCGCGTCACGGTCATCGCCGCCGGCTTCGACCGCTGGGACGAGGCCAAGTCCGGCCGCAGTGAGCGTCGCAATGCGCTCGGCCTGGAGACCGCTCAACACGACGTCTTCGGCGGTGCCGACGAGGACGACCTCGACCTGGGCGGCGGCGACGACGACTTCGACGTCCCGTCCTTCCTGAAGTAGCGCTGCTCGCCGTCGATCTCGGCGCCGCCCACGTCCGGTTCACCGGGCGAGCCGAGGGCGACATGGGCCACGGCGGTGCCTACGTCACCGAGGTGGCGCCCGACGTCGAGGCTCGGCGTCGGGCGGTCAAGGACGCGCAGTGGACGTGGCTGCGGCAAGTGCACGGCGACACGGTGGTCACCGTGACCGCTCCCGCCGACGGCGCAGGGAGCAAGGCCGACGCCTCGGTGACCGACCGCGCCGACTGTGTGCTCGCGGTGCTCACCGCCGACTGCGCGCCCGTGGCCCTCGTCGGTACCGGAGGCGTCGTCGGCGCGGTCCATGCGGGCTGGCGCGGCCTGAGAGCTGGAGTGATCGAGCGTGCCGTCGACGCGGCTCGTGCCTTGGGCGCCACCGATCTGCGGGCCGTGCTCGGTCCGTGCATCCGTCCCGAGTGCTACGAGTTCGGCGCCGCCGACCTCGATGCGGTCGCCGCCGCCCTCGGCGACGGCGTGCGGGCCGTCACCGCCGCCGGCCGCCCCGCGCTCGACGTCCCATCCGCCGTCGCGGCCGCCCTCGAGCGAGCGGGCGTGACGCAGCTCGAGGACCTCGGCGCCTGCACGGCGTGCAGCGACGACTACTTCTCCTGGCGGGCGCGCGGTGAGCTGGCCCGTCAAGCGATGGTCGTGTGGAGGGACTAGGCGACCGCCTGACCGCCGTGCGCGACAGAGTCGAGCGGGCGGGCGGCGACTGGCGCTCGATCACGCTTGTCGCCGTCACCAAGGACTTCGGGGTGGAGGCCGTGCACGGCGCTCTCGCCAACGGGCTGAACAACCTCGGTGAGAACCGGGCCGACCAACTCGTCGCCAAGGCCGGCGCGATCCCCGACGGCGTCGACTGGCACTACCTGGGTCGGGTGCAGCGCAACCAGGTCCGCAAGATTGCGCCGTTCGTCGGTCTCTGGCAGGCCGTCGACCGCCTCGCCGCGGGGGAGGAGATCGCCAAGCGTGCGCCCGGCGCAGCCGTGCTCGTGCAGGTGAACGTCAGCGGCGAGCCACAGAAGCACGGTGCCCGCGAGGACGACGTGCCCGCGTTGGCAGACGCCCTCGCCGGCCTCGGCCTCGACGTCCGCGGGCTCATGGCCGTCGGTCCGACCGGACCGCCCGAAGCGGCCCGGCCCGGCTTTCGCGCCTTGGCCGGCCTCGCCGATCGACTCGCCCTTCCCGTGCGCTCGATGGGCATGACCGACGACATCGAGGTCGCCGTGCAGGAGGGCACGACAATGCTCAGAATTGGTCGAGGGCTCTTTGGAGAGCGACCGTCCACGACCTGAAGGCCGTGACCTGCGACGATAGGGTTGCCGGCCAAGGAGGCGACGAAGAACATGGCTTCTGCCTGGCGACGAGTCATGGTCTATTTGGGGCTCGTCGACGACGACGAGTACGAGGAGTACGAGCCGTACGACGAGCCCGCTGCTGTCGCGCCCCCGCCCGCGCCGCCCACTCCGCCGCGCCGTTCCGCCATCTCCTACGTCGAGCCCGAAGGCGCGACCGCAGGCGTGCGCACCCTTCCTCGTGAGCCGGAACCCAACGTCACCGTGCAGCCCCGGCCCGCGCCCCTGCGCCCGGTGCCCGCGCCGCAGACGGCTCGCCCTCACGTCATCGCACCCGACGGCTTCAACGACGCCCAGCAGATCGGCGACAAGCTCAAGGCCAACCAACCCGTCATCGTCAACCTGCAGTCCGTCGACCGCGATCTCGCCCGCCGGTTGATCGACTTCGCCAGCGGCCTCGCCTACGGGCTCGGCGGCCAGATGGAACGGGTGGCCGACCAGGTCTTCCTGCTCACACCGACCAACGTCGAGGTCTCTGCCGAGGAGAAGCGCCGCCTCCAGGAGCGCGGCCTCTACCGCTCCTAGCCTGGCGCTTCGGTGTCACATCCTCTTTCGGCGCTTCTGCAGCTCTACATCGTCGTCATCTTCGCGCGCGTGATCTTGAGCTGGTTCCCGATCTCGCCCGACTCGCCGATGGCCGGCGTGTACCGCCTCGTGTACTCGCTGACCGAGCCTGTGCTCGGGCCGATCCGGCGGGTGATGCCGAGTGTTGGGTTCGGCGGCATGGGTCTCGACCTCTCGCCGCTCATCGTTTTGTTCGCGCTCGAGCTGCTCATCATCCCGATCGTCCGTAGCGCCGGTCTGTAGCCGTCCGCGCGCCGGGGGTCCTTCAACCTCGACAAAACGGTCTGTAGCATCGGCGTATGGAGCTGAGCCCCCAGCAGCTCTGCGACGTTGAGTTCAGCGAGCAATGGCGCGGCTACAACCGTGACCAGGTCGACGACTTCATCGAGCGGGTGGCCGCCGCCGTGTCGCAGCTGCAGGAACGGCTGAAGAAGATGACCGAGCGCGCCGTGCGCGCCGAGCAGCGGGGGCAGGAGGGAAGCGAAGCCGACGGCGCGGCCCGGCGCACGCTCGTGCTCGCCCAGCGCACGGCCGATGCCACCATCGCCGAAGCCAAGGACACAGCGGCCCGCTTGGTGGCCCAGGCCCAGGAAGAGGCGCGGGCGATCATCCTGGCGGCCGAGAGCTCGGCGTCGGCCGTTCCTTCGGTCGAGCCGACGGCCCGCGCCGAGATCGCCGATCTCGAAGTCACGCGGTCGCGGCTGCAGGCCGATGTGGCTGCTCTCGAGTCGCACGTCACCGATCGCCGGGCGCGCATCAAGAGCCTCCTCGACGAGCTCACCTTGCGGGTCGACGAGGGCTTCGACGGCCGCATCGCTCAATGGCCCTCGGCCGGCGATTCGCCAGTTGGAGATGATTTCGCCGACGACACCGACGATCTCGGTGATGTCGACGACGTCATCGTGCTCGACGACGGCGACGACGTCAGCGACGCGATGAGTAACGACGTCGACACGGCGAGCGCCGATCAGGTAGCGGACGACGATCTGGCTGAAGATGAGATTGTCGACCTGGCGCCGGCACCGCCCACCTGGGAGCCGCCCGAGCCCGCGCTCGACGACGAGCCGCCCGAGATCGACGACTACCAGCCCGACGACATCACCGGTGCCATGCCCGTGCCCGAATTCACGGACCTCTCGCCCCGGGACGTCGACGACGACGCCTTCTTCGCCCACCTACGTGGCGCCCTCGACGACGACGCCCCTCTGGGGCCCCGTGAGGACGCTTCTGGCCTGCTCAGATGGCGGGAGGAAACCGCCACGGCGGTCGCCGAGGCGCCCAGCCTCTACGATCAGGGCGAACCGGAACGGCGGAAGTTCGGTCGCAAGAAGCGGCGTACGCAATGACGTCGCTGATTGGTCGGCCGCTCGTTCATTCCGCATAGGATTCCGGCGCTCTGCACTCAACCAATGGGATGGTGACGTCGTGGTCCTCGTGAGCTTCTTGCTCGTGCTGGCCGCCGCGGTGACGCTCGTCATCGGCTTACTCAACTCGGGCCTGGGGCTCATCTACGTGTCGATCGGCTGCAGCGTGGCCGCGGGCATCGTGCTGGCACTGGCCGTCGTACGCAGCCGGCCGGAGCGCGCTGCTGCGCCCGCCGCCGGCACCGAACGGCTCCGGGCGCTCGAGGAC
>JAFAUA010000258.1 GCA_019243595.1 Acidimicrobiia bacterium | reverse complement strand
TTCGTGCGTCAACGGCGGATTATCCGCCGTTGACGTCCGGAAGTCGGGATTAGCTCGTCCGCTTGCCGAACGGCCACCACTTGCGGCGGGCCTTGGGCTCGAACTCGGCGAGGACCTCGGGGCCGACGGCGTTGACGATGTCCTCGGCGTCGTCGAGGACCTCGGCGGCACCCTCCATGTCCTCGGGCTCGTCGGGCGTCTTCGGCGACACCATGTCGGTGTGCACCCAGTTGACGTCGGCCAGGCGCGGCTCGTAGCCGCGGCACGGGTTGGGGCAGCGCCACGGCGCCTCGGGCGCCAGGTCGAGGTTGCACTTGCGGACGGTCTCGCCGTCGTCGTAGCTGCGGCTCTCGTAATTCTTGCAGTCGGTGCGCATGGGCACGAGCGCAATTGTCGCGCCTACCGTTCCCGTAATGGACGGCAATCGGATCCGTGAACTTCTGAACGGCGGCACCACCGTGCTCATGCCCGGCGTGTGGGATGCCTTGTCATCGCGGCTGACCGCCCAGGCCGGCTTCGAGGTGTCGTTCGTCTCCGGCTACGCCAGCGCGGCGACCCTGCTCGGGCTCCCCGACTTCGGCTACCTCACCCAGACCGAGATCGCCGAGATCGCCCGGCGGGTGTGCACGGCGGCGCCGCAGATGGCGGTCGTCGTCGACGGCGACACCGGCCACGGCAACCCGCTGAACACGATCCGCACCGTCGACCTGTTCGAGCGGGCCGGTGCCGCCGGCGTCTTCCTCGAGGACCAGGTGTGGCCAAAGAAGTGCGGACACATGGCCGGCAAGCGCGTCGTGCCCCGGGACGAGTGGCTGGCCAAGCTCAAGGCCGCCGTCGACCACCGCGACAAGCTCTTCGTCGTCGCCCGCACCGACGCCCGCGCCGCCGTCGGCATCGACGAGGCGTGCGAACGGGCCCGCGCCGCACGCGACCTCGGCGTCGACGCCATCTTCGTCGAGGCGCCCGAGTCGATCGCCGAGCTCGAGCAGGTCGCGGCCGCCGTGCCCGACACCGTCCGGGTGGCGAACATGATCGAGGCCGGCAAGACGCCGCTCTTGACGCCGAAGGAGCTGCACGACCTCGGCTACGACCTGATCGTCTCGCCGCTCACCGGGCTCCTGGCCGCCACGCGAGCTATGGCGACCGCCTACCAGACGCTCCGGGAGCGGGGCTCGCTCCGCGACGACCTCGATCTGGTGCTCACCTTCGACGAGTTCAACCGGGTCGTCGAGCTCGACCGCCACTACGGGCTGGAAGCCCAGTACATCGAGCAGGAGGAATCCGACCCATCCGCGTGAAATGATGCACGCGTGCTCCGAATCACCAGATCCCGCATTATCGCCCTTCTGACCGCCTCCGCGGCGCTCACCGGACCGGCGCTCGTCGGCGTCGGGTCGACGCCCAAGGCCTCGGCGGCCACGAACCCCATCGACCACATCGTGGTGATGATGCAGGAGAACCGCTCGGCCGATCACTACCTGGGTCAGCTCCACTTCGAGGGCCAGCCCGGCTACCAGCCCGAGCCGCCCGGAGCCTCCAACCCCAACCCGCTCAACCCCCTGGGCCCGCCGATCAAGGCGTACCACGAGACCCGCTACTGCGAGCCCGCCGACCTCGACCACTCGTGGAACGGCAGCCACACCGAGTGGGACAACGGCGCCATGGACGGCTTCACCAAGGCGAACGTCAACTCGGCGGATCCGACGGGCAGCCGCACGATGGGCTACTACGACAAGACGGACCTGCCCTTCTACTACGGCCTGGACAACACCTTCGCCACGAGCGACACCTACTTCGACTCGGTGCTCAGCCAGACGTTCCCCAACCGCTTCTACGAGCTGGCCGGCACGTCCTTCGGACACATCGCCAACGACTTTCCGACGAGCGACCCGGTGAACGGCTTCTCGCAGAAGACGATCTTCGAGAACCTCGACGCCAAAGGCATCAGCTGGAAGGTGTACTTCTCACAGATTCCCTTTGCCGCCGAGTTCAGCTACGTCCGCAATCACGCGGCCGGGCACCTGTTCCCGATCAGCCAGTACTACGTCGACGCCGCGACCGGACAGCTCCCGCAGGTGTCCTACGTCGACCCGATCTTCGTCGCCAGCGCCAACACCGAGACCGACGAGCATCCGCCGTCGAACATCCAGGTCGGCGAGAAGTTCACCGCCAGCATCGTCAACGCCCTCATGAAGAGCCCGAACTGGTCGTCGTCGGCGCTGTTCCTGACCTATGACGAGAACGGCGGCTTCTACGACCACGTGCCGCCGCCCGCCGCCGTGACTCCCGACGACATCCCGCCGATGTTGCAGCCTGGCGACGCGCCCGGCGCCTTCGACCGCCTCGGCTTCCGCGTGCCGGTCTCGGTGGTGTCGCCGTACAGCAAGCCGCACTACGTCTCGCACATCACCTATGACCACACGTCGACGCTGAAGTTCATCGAGACTCGCTTCGGCCTGCCGCCCCTCACGCGCAGGGACGCGGCGGCCGCGGACATGACCGACTTCTTCGACTTCAGCCATGCGTCGTTTGCCACGCCGCCCAGGCTGCCGCGGGCGCCCATCAACCTGGTGCAGTACCTGGCGTGTCTGACGGCGCCCCCCAACACCGGCGTGTAGTCGCCGCGCCCATCCTGCGGCGTTACCGGACGCGTCGCGTGTGAAGCGCGGAGCGCGCCGCGGGCGGGAGTTGCGGCGGCTCGGGGCGGGCGCCCTCGTGCATCGCCAGCTGACGCTCGATGTGGTTGACGAAGTCGGCGACGTTGCCGCCGTAGTGAGCGAGCGCCAGCGCGAGGCGGAAGTGGACGTCGTCGGCGTGGACCCGGTCGTACAGGAGCCCTGAAACCTTCTCGCGGTTGGCGAGGTTGAACAACGTGACGGGGACGCGGCCATCGTTGTGGTAGCCGGCCAGATTGTCGAACGCCCACTCGCGCGTGCGCCGGGAACCGTGGAACACGACCCGCCGGTCCGTGATCGTCGCCATACCTGTGTCGACCGCGGCCGGAAGCTCGTCACCGGGCTCCTTCTTCTTCCCGTTGACCGCGTCGCGGTAGCGGACGCCGCGCGCCAGCCGGAACGAGAAGCCCGTGTAGCCGACCGCCCACCGCTCGGGGACGTTGCGCGGCTCGACCAGGCTTGCCCTCTCGAGCACCGAGAACACGCGCTCGCCGGGTGCCAGCTGCAGCGGCACACTCGTGTCGTCGGCCGCCGTCGCGCCGGAGAAAGACTCGGCGATCGCCAGCTGGGTGCGCAGGGCGTCGGCTTCGTCCTGCCAGGGCTCGAGCGCTCGCCGATACGCGGCTGCGTCGCGGCGATACCGGCGCAGCGAGCGCCCAGTCCCCAAACCCCACAAGGGCATGAGGGCGAAGCTAGTGCGCGGTGTTGGGGCTCAGTGCCCGGTGCACTCGGGGTGGCCCTGGGTGTGGAACGTGAAGGCCTGCATGCCGATCGTCTTCACGATGCGCTGACCGGTATTGATCGCCACCGTCGAGCTCCCCGTCGCTCCCGGCTGCACGATGCTGCCCTCGGCGTCCTTGAAGATCACGTCCTGGGTGCCGCCATCCTCGTAGTACAAGCGGGCCACCAGGCTGTCGACCTGGATGGGACTGCTGACACCGTTGTGCACCGTCGTCGTGGCGTCGGTCTCGTAGTCGGAGTTGGGGTTGTTCTGCTTCGGAAACGTCTGCTCGTCCACGGTCGCGGTGGCGGTGCCCGTTCCGCAGGCGGGGTTGTTGAACGCCACGTTCGTCGTGGCCGGCGGCGACGTCGTCCGGGTCTGGGTCTGGGTGGCGGTCGTCGCCTGCGTGGACGCGAACGTTGCCGCCGTCGTGGGCGTCGCGGCCGGCGACGGTGGCTGGGTGGACGGCGGGGTCAAGGGGGCGAGGGTCGCGGTCGTTGTGGGCGTCGTCGTGCTGTCGGGGACCCGGGCGAAGACCTGGCCCAGCACGTGCGGCTTGCTGGACGAGCCGGAATCGTCGGTCACGAAGTGGCCGACACCGAACCCCCCGGCGAACACCGCGACGGCGATCGACCCAACTGCGATGGGCGGCGGCATCCTCATTTGGTCCCCTTTGCCTCGGTCGCCAGTATCGCGGCCTGGGGGATGTTTGTCACGCGGAGTGGCGATAGGCGCCCGGAGACCCCGCTCTCCGCGGCTGGCCGAGCCGGGAAGAATGGAACCGTGCCCACCCCGTCGGTCGACCCGTCGTTCGGTCGCATGCTGTGGCGGGGCATGACCAAGCGGTGTCCCCGGTGCGGAACCGGCAAGCTGTTCACCCGCTGGGTGCGGATGGTCGAGCGCTGTCCGGGGTGCGGCTACCGCTTCGAGCGCGAAGAGGGGTTCCAGCTCGGCGGCTACGTCATCAACTTCGGCGTCACCGAGGGTTTGGTGTGCCTGGCGATCGCCGGCTACATCGTCGCCGCCGCCGCCAACCCCGACGTCGCCGTGTGGCCGGTCATCGTCGGCGGCGCCATCGCCGCGGTCGTCACGCCGATCGCGTTCTTCCCGTTCTCACGCACGATCTGGGCGGCCATCGACCTCACCCTCACGCCGCTCAGCCTCGTCGAGCAGGCCGAGGCCGACACCGCGGTGGCGGCGCGCAGCTCGGCGCGACGTGACGACGAGACCTAGCTAGGTGGCGTGGTCGACGAGGCCCCAGCGGCCGCGGATGGCGCGCTCGAAGCGAGCGAAGAACAGCGAGTCGACGACGACGCCGATCACGAAGATCGTCACCATCGTGGCCACCATGGCGACGTAGTCGGCCTGTTGGTGCATCAGTTCCAGGCGCACGCCGAGCGACGGCTTCTTGGCGATGATCACGAGAAGCTCGCCGGCAAGGAGGCTGCGCCAGGCGAACGCCCACCCCTGCTTCAGCCCGGCGACGTAGCCCGGAAGGCACGCAGGGATGATCACGTGCCGGTACGTCGACAAACCGCGGGCACCCAGGACGCGCCCAGCGCGCAGGAGGACCGGAGGGATGTGGTCGACGCCGGTGATGATGCCGTTGGCGATGGCCGGCGCCGCGCCCAGGATGACGACGAACAGGATCGCCGACTCCTTGAGCCCGAAGAGCACGATGGCAAGGGGGAACCAGGCGATCGTCGGCATCGTCTGCAGGCCGGTGATCATCGAACCGATAGCCGTACGCAGCACCTTCGATCGGGCCACGGCCATGCCCACGGTCGAGCCGATCAGCAGTGCGATGCCGTAACCGATGGCGGCGCGCTGCATCGTGTTGGCGGCCGCTTTGGGGAGCGCGCCGCTCTGCACGCCGTGCCACAGCTCTTTGAGCACCGGCACGGGCCCGGGGAGGATGTACGACGGCTTCCAGTGCACCCAGACAACGGACTGCCACAGCAGGAAGAAGATGCCGACGGCCGCCAGCTTGGGCCACGCGACCGCCCAGATGCGGCGGGCCTTTGACGGCGCGGGTGCGATCGGTACATCGAGGGCGTCGAGCCCGGCTAGCTCGACATCGAGCACGTCGGGGTCAGGCTTCGTCTTCGTCGTCGGCATGACGGCGCACCTCCTCACGCAGGCGATCGGTGACTTCGGAGGCAGCCGCCGCGACCTCCGGTGATTCCAGGCGGCGGGGCCGGGCGATGTTGATCGGGAACTCGGCGACGACTCGGCCGGGTCGGCTCGAGAGGACCAGCACCCGATCACCGAGGCGTACGGCCTCGCGCACGTTGTGCGTGACGAACAGCACCGTCACTCCCGTCTCCGTCCACACCCGCTCGATCTCGTCGTGCAGCAGGTCGCGGGTGATGGCGTCGAGGGCGCCGAACGGCTCGTCCATCAGGAGAACTTGCGTCTCCTGGGCGAGAGCGCGGGCGAGAGCGACGCGCTGGCGCATGCCGCCGGACAGCTCGTGGGGCCGGCGGTCGCCGAAGCCGTCGAGCCGCACCGTGTGGAGGAGTTCGTCGACGCGAGTCGCCCGTTCCTTCTTGGAGACCTTGCGCAGTCGGAGGGCGAGGTCGATGTTCTTCTCGGCTGTCAGCCAGGGAAATAGCGCCGCCTCCTGGAAGAGGAGTGCGGGTCTGCCTTGCACTTCGATCTCACCCGCCCCGGGCCGGTCGAGACCGGCGACCAGGTTCAGGAGCGTCGTCTTGCCGCAGCCTGACGCGCCGACCAGGCAGACGAACTCACCCTTGTCGACATTGAGAGAGATGCGGTCGAGGGCGAACGTGTGGGCCCCCGCGGGGCCGTAGACCTTGGAGACGCCTCGGATGTCGACCGCATGCGTCATCCCGATACCGAGCCCTTGCCGTCGGCCTTGAGCACCGAGTTCAGGGGCGCGACGTCCACGAGACCCTTGAGGTTGGTGTTGTTGAGGAGCCCAACGGTCTGCGCGTCGGTTGCCTCCTCGCGCAGCGTCGAGGCGAGCGGGTCCCACGTGAACGTGAGGTCCTTCCACGCGGACTGCACGACTTGGGCAGCGAGCGCCTTGCCGGTCAGCTGGGCGATGGCCTGGTTGGCCGCCTGCTGCGCCTCCGCCGGATGGGAGTTGATGTAGTTGGTCGCCTCGACGTGGCCCTTCAGGAAGTTCTTGACGACGTCGGGATGGTCCTTGAGGAACTGGGTCCGCACGATGACCGTCGTCGTGAGGAACTTGCCGTCGGGCCACACCGACGCCTCATTGACGAGGAGCTTGCCCTTGCCGTCGATCACCAGGCGACTGGTCCACGGCTCGGGCACCCAGGCGCCGTCGATCTGACCGGACTTGAAGGTGTCGAGGGTCTGGGCGTTGTCCTGCGGGAGGATCTGCACGTCGCCGCCGCCCTCCGCGGTCGTGTTCAGGCCGTTCTTCTTCAGCCAGTTGCGCAGGGCCACGTCCTGGGTGTTGCCGAGTTGGGGCGAGGCCAGCTTCTTGCCCTTGAGGTCGGCGGGGCCGTTGATGCTGGGCTTGACCACCAGCCCAGCGCCGCCGGAGGTGGCGCCGGCGATGAGGCGCACGGCCTGACCGTTCGACTTCTGGAAGGCGTTGATGGCGGGGTTGGGGCCGACATAGGTGATGTCGAGCGAGTTGGAGAACAGCGCCTCGACGGCCGCGGGACCGGCGTTGAACGTCTTGGTCTGCAGCGTGACGTTCGAGCCGAGATCCTTGGTGAAGATGCCATTGGCGACGCCGACAAGGGCGGTGGCGTGGGTCAGGTTCGGGAAGTAGCCAAGGCGCAGGTCGACGTGCCCGGACGACTTCGCGCTCGACGAGTCCCCGCCCCCGCATGCCGCGGCCACCAACCCCATCGCCAGGACGACGGGCGCGAGCCGCCGCAGGTGAGACACCCCCACGTAAAATCCCCTTTATCCATCGAGGCCAGAAAGTTGACCGAGATAGTAGAGATTCTTAGCGCGCAACGCAAGGCATGGCGCCTGGCCCCGCTCAGCGGCGCTTCGCCCGCTGGCGGCGTTCCTCGGCCTGGTAGGTCGACGCCAATTCCTTGACCTCGTCGGGCAGGTCGCCGGCCGCCAAGTCGGCGAGCGTCGTCGTCTCGAGAACGACCCGCAGGCTGGCCCGCACGGCCATCCAGACTTCGCGCAGGCGCTTGGCCGGGCCTGCGTACGACAGCTCCGAGAGGCTCTGGTCGTGGACGTTGGCCAGCGGCCCGTCGATCACCCTGATCACGTCGGCGAGGGTGATCTCGTCGGCCGGCCGCATCAAGGCATAGCCGCCTTCGGCGCCCCGCTGGCTGCGCACCAGGTACGCCCGCTTCAGGTCGTTGAGAATGCCGAGGAGGAACTTGAGGGGGATGTCCTGGGCCCGGGCGATGTCCTCGGCCTTGATGGGTTGGCCCTCGGGGGCCGCGGCCAGCTGGGCCATGGCTCGCACCGCGTAGTCGACCTTTGCCGAGATGCGCATGGCCTTAGTTTCCCGCGTCTCGCTGCAGGTACAGCGCGGCGCCGACCAGGACCAGGGCCCCGAGGGCATCGCCGTTCTCGGGCTCGCCGTGGAGAATCTCGGCCCAGTGGCGCTGCGCCTCGCGGAGCGCGTTGCCGTCACCGCCGGCGACCTCGGCCAGCTCACCCGCGGCCTTGCGCAGGTCGCTCTCGTCCCGGGCCAGGGCCCCGGCCTTCTCTGCGAGCCGCTCGCCCAGGTCGGACACGGCCACTGTTCTACCCCCGTAACCACCCCCGAGCATGGGATTGGCCCCGCGGGGGGAGGTAGGCCAATCTGGTTTCCGTCATGCGACGTGTCCTTTTCGTGTTGCTTCCCGCCGTGGCGCTCGCCGCGCTGGCGGTCACCGTGACCGGCCCGGCGGGCCGCGCCGCGAACCAGCCCGCCTTCAGCCCGCCGCTCCAGCTCCCCAAGTGGTCCGGCAGCGAGCCGTCGATCGCCATCGACCCCAACGACCCGAGCGCCGTCTACGTCTCGGCGCCCCAACACATTCCGGCCGTGCTCAACGGGGCAGCGGGGAACACGGGCTCGGGCACCAACGGCGTCGGCTTCTGGGCGTCCCACGACGGTGGCAAGACGTTCCCGACCAACGCCAACATCAACTCGACCAACGGCGGCGGCGACTCCGACGTCGAGGTGGGCCTCGACCACACCTTGTACGTCGCCGACCTGGAGGCCATCTCCACCGACATCTGCACATCGACCGACGGCGGCAAGACGTTCACGGCGCCGACCCTCATCGGCCCCACGCCGTGCGGTCCGGTCAGCGGCAGCCATCAGGGACCGGAGACCGACAGGGAGTGGCTCACCCGCGGCCTGCACGGCGACCTGTACCTCACGTATCACGACTTCGCCGGCGGCCTGCCGATCATCATGAAGTCGACGGACAAGGCCAAGTCGTTCCTGCCGTGCGGGTCGATCCTCGATCCCGGCGGGGCAGCCGGCAAGAACTACAGCCCGGTCGCCGGCACCCTGGTGCCCAAGCCCGTCATCGACAAGGACGGGTCCATCTACGTGGAGGTCACCGAGCCCGACCAGCTGGCGCCGCCGATCGGCGCCAACCTGACCCACCTCTTCATGACCGTCGGCCAGGGCGGCTGCAACGGCGTGTTCACTAACCACCTCATCTACACGAACCCCGGCGCCTCGTTCGGCAAGATCTTCGACAACCAGTCGATCGACGGCGGCGGCACGCTGTACGTCACCGCGGCAGGCAAGAGCAAGGCCGGTGAGAGCACGACCAACCTCTGGCTGTTCACCTCCCGCGACCATGGCGTCACGTGGTCGCCTCCGGTCCAGGTCAACACGCCCGACCTGAAGGCCAACGTGATGCCCGCCATCGCGGGCGGACTCGGCAAGGACCAGGTCGTACTCGGGTGGTTCGGGTCGACCAACGCCAGCGATCCCAACGACACCAAGGCCCAGTGGCGCTACTACTCGGCGTTCAGCTTCGACGGCGGCAAGACGTTCACCCAGACCGTCGTCACGCCCGACGTCATTCACTACGGCGACATCTGCACGCAGGGCATCTTCTGCGGGCTGATCCCGGGTCAGCCCGGCAACCGCAACCTGGCCGATTTCTCGTCGGCGGCGGTCGACCCCACGACCGGTTGCGCGATCTTCGCCATCCCCGGCGATCCCTACAACCGTCCCGACCTCCCCAAGGGTCAGAACACATCTGACTCCTCGGCGTACGTCTCCCGACAGGTGGGCGGATCATGTCTGTCGGTGGCGTCGACCGCCGGCAACGCCGCCATGCCGGCAACGGTCCGGGCCGCGCGAGGCGCGGCCCCGTCGGCTGCGCCATCGACCGGCCCGTCGAAGTCGCTGCCGGCGACCGGCAACCCGGTCCCCGTCTGGGTCGCGCTCTCCTTGCTCGTGGTCGGCTCGGGCGCCGTCGTCGTCCGCCGCCGCAGCCGCAATGCCTATTTGAACTCCGGTGCCTGACATCCACGACGAAGCCGCCCTCCGCCTCGCCGCCCTCGACCAGCGCTACACGCCGAACCGCCGGGAGATCGTGCAGGTCCTGGCCGGCGCCGAGCGGCCGCTGACGATCAACGAGATCGTCGACGTCGCCCCGTCGGTGCCGGTGAGCTCGGCCTACCGGTCGCTCACCGTGCTCTCCGACGCACAGGTCATCCGGCGGGTGGCGGGCAACGACGACACCGGCCGCTTCGAGCTGGCCGAGGACCTCAGCGGCGAGCACCACCACCACCTCATCTGCAGCAACTGCGGCACGGTCGTCGACGTCGCCGCCTCCCCGCGCCTCGAGAAGGCGCTGGCCGAAGCAGCCAAGGCCGCGGCCGAGGAGTCCGACTTCGAGGTCCACGAGCACCGCATCGACCTCGTCGGCCGCTGCTCCAACTGCCAGTGAGATTGTAACGAGAATCATTCTCAGTTAACTTCAGGGCCATGAGGTCCAGACAGGTCCTGCCGATCGCCTTCCTCACGCTCGCTCTCGTGGCCGGCGCGTGCTCCTCCGGAGGTTCGTCGTCCGCGACAGCCGACAACGGGAAGCTGCACGTGGTGGCGGCGGAGAACTTCTGGGGCAGCATCGCCGCCCAGCTCGGCGGCGACCGGGCGACGGTCAAGAGCATCATCACCAACCCCGACACCGACCCTCACGACTACGAAGCGACCGCCGCCGACGGCCGCACCGTCGCCTCGGCCAAGTACGTGATCGTCAACGGCATTGGCTACGACCCGTGGGCATCCAAACTGCTGGCCGCCAACCCGGCGTCGGGCCGCTTGCAGCTGAATGTCGGTGACGCGGTCGGGGTGAAGCCCGGCGGCAACCCCCACCGCTGGTACTCGCCGCCGGACGTGCAGAAGGTCATCGACCAGATCACGGCCGACTACAAGCGCCTGGCGCCCGGCGACGCCGCCTTCTTCGACCGGCAGAGAGCAACCTTCATCTCCACCGGCCTGGCCCGCTACAAGGGGCTGGTCGCCGACATCAGGACCAAGTACAGCGGCGTCCCCGTCGGCGCCTCGGAAAGCATCTTCACGCCTTTGGCCGACGCACTCGGCCTCAAGCTGATCACGCCCGAGTCGTTCCTGGATGCCATCAGCGAGGGCGGCGAGCCCGCCGCGGCCGACAAGAGCGCCATCGAGAACCAGATCAGAAACCACCAGATCAAGGTCTACGTCTTCAATAGGCAGAATTCGACGCCCGACGTGCAGTCGCAGGTCGCGCTGGCCAAGGCCCAGGGCATCCCCGTCTCGTCGGTGACGGAGACACTCGAGCCCGCTAACGCGTCTTTCCAGGAGTGGCAGGCCGACCAACTCCAGAGTCTCGAATCGGCTCTCGCCAAAGCCACAGGTAAGTGAGAATGACTCTCCGTATGGAAAGCGAGCCCCGGGCCGAGGTGGGTTCGACGGCGACGATCGAAGCGCACGACAGCGCCGTGCGCCTGGGCGGACGGGTCGTCTGGGAACACCTCGACGTCTCGGTCGCGACGGGCGAGTTCGTCGCTGTCCTGGGACCGAACGGAGCAGGCAAGTCCACCCTCGTGAACGCGGTGCTCGGACTGGTCCCCCTATCGACAGGCACGCTGTCGGTGCTCGGCGCCGCTCCGGGAGAGCACAACGCCGATATCGGTTATCTCCCCCAGCGGCGCAGTTTCGACGCCGGCCTGCGCGTGCGCGGCGTCGATGTCGTGCGCCTCGGGCTGGACGGCGACAAGTGGGGCGTCCCGTGGCCGGGCCGAGCGCAGCACCGCCAGGCGCAGCGGCGAGTGGAGGAGGTCATCGGCCTGGTCGGCGCCGACGCCTACGCCGACCGGCCAGTTGGCGAGGTCTCCGGTGGCGAGCAGCAGCGCATCCTCATCGCCCAGGCGCTCGTCCGGCGGCCGCAGCTGCTGCTGCTCGACGAGCCCCTCGACAGCCTCGACCTCCCGAACCAGGCGGCGGTCGCCGCCCTCGTGGGCCGCATCTGCCATACCGAGGGCGTGACCGTCGTGATGGTCGCCCACGACGTCAATCCAATCCTCCCCTACCTCGACCACGTGGTGTACCTCGGTCAGGGTGGCGCGGTGTCCGGCGCGCCGGCCGGAGTCATCACATCGGAAACTCTGACCCGGCTATTCGGCACACCGATCGAGGTGTTGCACGCGTCGGACGGGCGGCTGGTGGTCGTCGGCCAGCCTGAGCCGCCGGCCTACCACGTCGATCGACATACACACTGATGGTCGCCACGCATCTGACGTGGAACCTGCTCGACGACCTTCGTCAGCTGTTCGAGTTCCCGTTCATGGTCAACGCCTTCCGGGCGGGAACGATCGTCGCTGTGGTTGCCGGTGCCATCGGGTGGTTCATGGTCGTGCGTCGCCAGGCCTTCGCCGGCCACACACTTGCTCTCGTCGGCTTCCCTGGTGCTGCTGGCGCCGTCTGGCTCGGGATCAGCGCCTCATGGGGATTCTTCGGGTTCTGCGTCGCGACGGCCCTGCTGATCGCCGTCCTCCGGCCTGAACGAGGTGACCGCTACGGCGAGGAGTCCGCCGGGATCGGCACCGTGCAGGCCTTCGCGCTCGCCAGCGGGTTCCTGTTCATCAGCCTGTACCGGGGCTTCCTCAACGGCATCAACGCCCTTCTGTTCGGCAGCTTTCTGGGCATAACCAACCAACAGGTTCTGGTCCTACTCGTGGTCGGCGTCACCGCGCTGGTTGTACTCGCAGCCGTCGGCCGGCCCCTGCTGTTCGTGTCCGTGGACCCCGACGTGGCCGCGGCGCGAGGCGTCCGCGTCCGCCGTCTGTCGGTGCTGTTCCTGGTGCTGCTCGGTCTCACCGTGGCCGAGGTCAGCCAGATCACTGGCACGCTCCTCGTGTTCGCCCTGCTGGTGATGCCGGC
>JAFAUA010000183.1 GCA_019243595.1 Acidimicrobiia bacterium | reverse complement strand
CGACCTCCTCGGGGTACACCTTCTCGCCGCCGGTGTTGATGCACACCGAGCCCCGGCCGAGAAGCCGGAGGGTGCCGTCGGCCTCGACGGTGGCGTAGTCGCCGGGCACCGAGTAGCGCTCGCCGTCGATGACGGGGAATGTGCGCTGGGACTTCTCGGGGGTCGCGTAGTCCCCGACAGGGGAACGGCCGCGGACCGCGACCCGCCCGATTTCGCCGGAGCCGGGCTGGACGTCGCGACCGTCGTCGGTGAACACACGCGCGTTCTCACCGAGCATGAACTTCGCCGTCTTCGCCGCGCCGCCCGCACTCGAGATCGACTGGCCCATGCCGAGGGCCTCCGATGAGGAGAAGGCGTCGACCAGCAACATGCCCGGGTGATGGCGGAGCAGCCCTTGCTTGACGGATTCGCTCCACATCACACCCGAGGAGATGACGATCATCAGACTGGAGATGTCCCAGTGCTCAGGGTTCTCCTCGAGGGCAGCGAGCATGGGGCGGGCGAAGGCGTCGCCCACGATGGCGATGGTGTTCACGCGTTCGCGCTCGATTGTGTCGAGCAGCTCGGAGACGTCGAACTTGCGCGACGTCAGCGTGACGATCGAGCCACCCATGAACAGCGTCTGAAAGCAGGTGAAAGCGCCGGTGCCGTGCATCAGCGGGCACGCGGGCATACCGACGAGGGAGACGGCGGCTTCGATGCGGGCCCGCACGGCGTCGAGGTCTGGCTGCTCGGGATCGTGCATGACGGACTGCGAGAACCGCACGTACAGGTCGTCCTGGCGCCACATCACGCCCTTGGGCATCCCGGTCGTGCCGCCGGTGTAGAGCATGTAGAGGTCGTCACCGCTGCGGCCCCACGGCGGCATCACCCGGTCGGTCGCCTGCTTGGCCACGTCCTCGTACGGCGTCGCCCACTCGGGACAAGGGCCGCTGCCGTCGTCGACCCAAAGCCACAGCCGCACCTTCGGCACCCGCGTACGGATGGTGTCGATTCGGTCGGCGAAGGTGCCGTGGAACATGACGGCGACGGCGTCGGCGTTGTCCCAGAGGTAGACGAGCTCCTCGTCGCCGTAGCGGTAGTTGGTGTTGACGGGGACGAGCCCGGCCTTCACCGACGCGAACACCGACTCGAGGTACTCGGGGCAGTTGTAGAGGTACTGGGCGACCTTGTCCTGCCGCTCGGCGCCCGCGTCGAGGAGCGCCCGGGCGACGCTGTCGGCCCGCCGGTCGAACTCCGCCCACGTCGACCGCCGATCGCCGTGCACGAGCGCCGGTTTGTCCGGCTGCACGTCGGCGATCAGTTCCCATACGTCGGCGAAGTTCCACCCGTTGTCGCTCATTGGGCCGGAACTTTAGGCTCCGTTCGTGGACTTCGAACTACCCGCCGAGGACGATCCGCAGCGCGGTGCGGTCCGCGAGTGGCTCGCATCGCACCCTCGGCCGACGGGCCGGCAGCTCGCAGAGGCGGGTTACGTCGCACCGCACTGGCCGGCGCCGTGGGGTCTGGGTGCCGATCCCGTGCATCAGCTGGTCATCGACGACGAGCTGCGGCGGGCGGGGATCTCCCGGCCGGTGAACCCCATCGCCATTGGCTGGGCGGGGCCGACGCTCATGCACGCCGGGTCCGACGAGCAGAAGGAGCGGTACCTCCTCCCACTGCTGGCCGGTGAGGAGTTCTGGTGCCAGCTCTTCAGTGAGCCGGGTGCGGGGTCCGACCTCGCCAACCTCTCGACGCGAGCCGTGCGCGAGGGCGACGTCTACGTCGTCAAAGGCCAGAAGATCTGGACGTCGTTCGGCCACATCGCCAAGTTCGGCATCCTCATCGCTCGCACCGATCCCGACGCGCCGAAGCACCAGGGCATCTCCTACTTCATCTGTCCGATGGATCTGCCCGGGATCGAGATCCGTCCCATCATCGAGATGACCGGGCTGCACACCTTCAACGAGGTGTTCTTCGACGACGTCCGCATCCCGGCCGAGAACCTGGTCGGAGAAGAGAATCGGGGCTGGGCGCTGGCCAAGGTCACGCTGTCGAACGAGCGCGTGTCGCTGTCGACCGGCGGCGTGCTGTGGGGAAACGGACCGACGGCCTTTGAGCTCGTCGACCTGGTGCGCAAGGCGGGCGGCGTCGCCGATCCGCTGCTGCGCCAGCGCGTGGCGCAGATCTATTGCGAGGCCGAAATCCTGCGATTGATTCGTCTGCGCACCGTCACCGCGGCCGTCCAGGGCAAGCCGCCCGGGCCCGAAGCGTCGGTGCGCAAGGCCTTGGCCGACGAGCACGGCCAGCACGTCATGAACCTCGCCAAAGACCTGGCCGGCACGTCGGCCATGCTGTCGACCGCAGGCCCGCTGGGCCAGGGCGACGGCAGCTGGAACTACGGGTTCCTGTTCTCGGCGGCGCTGACCGTCGGCGGCGGCAC
>JAFAUA010000150.1 GCA_019243595.1 Acidimicrobiia bacterium | reverse complement strand
GAGAAGATGGTCATCGGCGACATCGGCGCGGTCATCGGCGCCCACGCCGGTCCCCGCGTCATCGGCGTCGCCTTCCAGGTCGGCGGTTGATGCGGTCTGATCTGATCCACCGATAGCGGCTCGGTACCTTTAGACGGTGTCCGACGCCCGGATCGTCGCGGAGACCATCCTGGCTGGCCGGTACCGCCTGGTTCGACTGATCGACCGCGGCGGGATGGCGGAGGTTTGGGAAGGCAAGGACGAGATCCTCGACCGTCCTGTCGCCATAAAGGTGCTCCACCCTCGGCTGGCGAGCGACGACCAGTTCCAGGAGCGGTTTCGGCGGGAGGCAGTGGCGGCCGCCCGGCTGGCGCACCCGAACGTGGTCGCCACCTTCGACACCGGGATGGACGGCAGCGTGGCGTACATCGTGATGGAGCTCGTCACTGGACGCACGCTGCGCGAGGTGTTGAAGGCTGACGGCCCGCTCCCGGTCGCCAAGGCGGTCGCCACCGCCGCGGCCGTCGCCGACGCCCTCCATTACGCGCACGAGGCGGGGATCGTGCACCGCGACGTCAAGCCCGCCAACATCCTCATCGGGCGCGACGGGCGCGTGAAAGTCGCCGATTTCGGCATCGCCAAAGCGGCGAGCGGCCACGACCTCACCGATACCGGAGCTCTCCTCGGCACCGCCAAGTACCTGGCGCCCGAGCAGGTCGCGGGCGAGCCGCAGGATCGGCGGTCCGATGTCTACAGCCTCGGCGTCGTGCTCTACGAGATGCTGGTTGGCCGGCCGCCTTTCACCGGTGACAACGACATGGCCGTCGCGTACCAGCACGCGCACGCCGATCCCCCGAAGATCCGGCCTCTGCGACCCGACGTGTCCCGGCGCCTCGAGAGCGTGGTCTTCAAGGCCATGGCCAAGGCACCCGAGCAGCGGTTCGCCACCGCCGCCGACCTTCGCACCGCGCTTCTCAGCGTGCCGTTCGAACCCGACGGGGACGAGGAGGACCTCACGACGACGATGTTCGTGCGTGACGTGCCACCGGCGCCCGGCTACGCGGGTGTGCGCCGCTCGTTCGTCGTGCCGGTCGTCCTCGTGGCGGTCGTGGTGATCGTCCTCAGCATGGTGGCTTATCTGTTCTGGACGAGTCGCACCGGCAAGAACCTGCTCACCGGCCACACAAAGGCGACCGTTCCGGCCAAGCCGTTGGCGCCGGTCGCGCACGCCTTCGACCCGCCGCCGGGCGACGGCCACGAGCACGACGCTGACCTGCCCAAGCTGACCGACGGTGACCCAGCAACCGTCTGGTCGACGGAGCACTACGAGACGGGTTTCGCCGGGCTCAAGCAGGGCGTCGGTTTCACGCTCGTGCTCCCCAATGCACAAAAGCTCGGGCACCTGCAGATCGTGTCACCGACGAGAGGCTGGTCGGCGAGCGTCTACGTCAGCTCGGCCGCGCACGCCCAACTCGCGCAGTGGGGCACCCCGGTCGTGTCGCACGTGGTCAACGGAACGACGACGTTCGACCTGCACGGCCACACGGGATCGGCCGTGCTCGTCTGGATCACCGACCTCGGCCGCAACCAGTCGGTATCGGTGGGAGAGGCGACGCTCACCGCTTGACGCAGGGGCGGTGGCGGATCGCGGCGGTACTCGGCGCCGCCGCGGCCGCGGTGATCATGGGCGTCGTCATCACGCGGGCCACGTCGGGCTCAGGCTCGTCGGCCAAGTCCCTCCCGGTTTCGACCAACCTGATCCGCGGCGGAAACCTTGGCGACGTCGGCGACGAGCTCGCGCTGCGCACCAAGCTCGAGCCGACCCTGCTGGGAAGCTCGAGGGCGTCGACGGCACGGTCTTCGGACGTCGAGCCACGCTGCGCCGCGGCCGCCCACAAGCTGCAGCCTCCGGGCGCCGTGCGCGTCTACCAGGCGACCGCCACCTTCAAGGGTGCGCGCGTCGACGTGTTCGGGTTCAGCCCGCCGGGCGCTCCGGCGACGAGCTCCCGAGGTCGCCCGACTCCGACGCGGGTGTACGTCCTGGCTCAGGCTGACTGCCGGCTCCTCGTCTTCCAGAGCTTCGCGCCCTAATCGCGGCGCCCGCTGCCGCCAGCACGAGGGCCACCCATCCCAGACCGGGAATGTCACCTGGGAAGCTCATGCGCGGACCGATCGACACGCGGATCGCCCATCCGAGGCCGCCCACAGCCAGCACCGCGCATACGGCCGCCAGCCAACTGTTGCCCCGCCGGTTCACGGCCACGGCCGCCTCGGCGATGAAGATTCCGTAGATCAAGCCCGCCGCCGCGCCGGTGAAGCCGTCGAACTGGTACTCGCCGAGGATCGCGGCACCAAGCATCGCGACGAGCAAGGCGGCCAGAACGGCAAGGACTACGCGCACGGGCCACAGGGTAGGCTCCGGCCAATGGCGGACGTCGACACCACGCCTGCGCGCCGCGACGACGATTGGGCCGTTCAGACAGCCGACACCATCGAACGCCTCGTCGAGAGCGTCCGGTCGAACACCTCCGACCGCCTGGTGTCGGTCGCCCGGCTCGTCGTCTTCGGACTGTTCGCCGCCATCCTGGGCACGGTTGGCCTGGTCCTGTTCTGCATCTTCACGGTCCGCATCCTCGACAGCTACATCCCCGGCGGTGTGTGGGTCGTGTACGTCGTGCTCGGCGGACTTTTCACGCTCGCTGGATTGTTGCTGTGGCAGCAGGCGTGGAAACGCCCCGCGCGCGACCACTGACTCTTTTTCATACGAACTGACCGACAGAACGAAGAGAACCACCGTTGGCCGATCCTCGTGACGTCCTGATCATCGGCTCGGGCCCCGCCGGCCACACCGCCGCCCTCTACACGGCCCGGGCCAACCTCCACCCGCTGGTCCTCGAGGGCGAGCCTTCCTCGACGAGCGACCAGCCCGGCGGCCAGCTGATGCTGACCACCGACGTCGAGAACTTCCCCGGCTTCGTCGACGGTGTTCAGGGCCCCGAGCTCATGACCATCTTTAAGGAGCAGGCGGCCCGTTTCGGCGCCGAGTACGTCACCGTCAAGGCCAACAAGGTCGACTTCTCGCTGGGCCCGTTCGCGGTGTGGGCCGACGACGAGGAGTACCGGGCCCGTGCCGTGATCATCGCCACCGGCGCCCGGTCGCTCATGCTGGGCCTCGAGTCCGAGCGCCGCCTCCTGGGTTACGGCCTGTCGACGTGCGCCACCTGTGACGGCTTCTTCCACCGCGGCGAGCAGATCGCCGTGGTCGGCGGCGGCGATTCGGCGCTCGAGGAAGCGATCTTCCTCACCCGCTTCGCCGACAAGGTCACCATCGTCCACCGCCGCAACGAGCTGCGGGCCTCGAAGATCATGCAGGACCGGGCCTTCGCAAACGACAAGATCGAGTTCCGTTGGAACGCCATCGTCGACGAGGTCGTCGGCGACGGGAAGGTGTCGGGTCTGCGGCTGCGGGACACCCAGAGCGACGAGCTCTCCGAGCTTCCCGTCACCGGGGTGTTCGTCGCCATCGGCCACGCGCCGAACACCGACGTCTTCCGGGGCCAGATCGACATGGACGAGAACGGCTACATCGACACCCACGACGGCACGCGCACCAACGTCGAGGGCGTGTTCGCGGCCGGCGACGTCCAGGACCACGTCTATCGGCAGGCCATCACCGCCGCCGGATCGGGGTGCATGGCCGCCATCGACGCCGAGCGGTGGCTCGAGCACGAGCCGCGCACCGAGACGAACTGGTAGGCCGCCCGCCGCAGGCGTGGTTCCTGCCGGTTCCGGGCAGGAATGCGGACGACGACCGGGAACGTTTCAAGAGCAGGCAGATACCATGCCGCCCGATCCGAGGAGGGACCTGCTGCCGATGAGCACCCTGACCGCTCTGACTGACGCCACGTTCGAGGAGGAGATCAACGCCTCCGACCAGCCCGTTCTCGTCGATTTCTGGGCGGAGTGGTGCGGTCCGTGCAAGCTGATCGCTCCCATCCTCGAGGAGATGGCGACCGAGTACGAGGGCAAGCTGCGCATCGTCAAGGTCGACGTCGACGAGTCCCCCGACGTGGCCCGGCGCTACGAGATCATGAGCATTCCGACCCTGGTCGTCTTTCAGGACGGCGTGGCCAAGAAGCGCATGATCGGCGCCAAGGGCAAGGGCCAGCTGGCCCAGGAGCTGGCGGAATTCCTGTAGCCCGCCGCCTCGAACCCCTGCTGCGGCAGGGGTCGTCGGGCGAAGCGGTCCGAGACCTCCAAGTCCGCCTCGGGGCCGCCGGGCACGACATCGGCGCCGACCGGGCCGGCCTCTACGGGGCCGGTACCGACGAAGCCGTGCGCGCCTTTCAGGAGCGCCGGGGCCTGCGCGTCGACGGGATCTGCGGCCCCCAGACCTGGGCGTCGCTGGTCGAGGCCGGCTATCACCTCGGCGATCGGCTGCTGTATCACACCTCTCCCCCGCTGCGAGGCGACGACGTGGCCGAGCTCCAGCGGCGCCTCGGCGCTCTCGGGTTCGATGCCGGCCGAGTCGACGCCATCTTCGGCGAAGACACCCAGCGGGCGGTGCTCGAGTTCCAGCGCAACGCCGGCCTGACCGCCGACGGCGTCTGCGGCCCGGCGACCCGCGCCGTGCTGGTCAGGGTGAAGGCCCGCAGCGAAGACCCGATCCCGGTCGCGGACATCCGCGAGCGCGAGGCGTTGCGCCAGTCGCCGCGCACGCTGCAGGGCCGCACCGTCGTGGTTGGGCAGACCGGCGGACTCGATGCCCTGGCCGACGCCGTCGTCCGGGCTCTGGGCGACACCGGCGCCCAGGCCATCCCCCTCCACCATCTGGACGGATCGGCGCAGGCCCACCAGGCCAACGGCGTCGGTGCCGATGTGTTCGTCGGCCTCGCCTCCGCCGCGACCGGCTGTTCCACGGCGTTCTACGCCGCCCACGGCTTCGAGTCGCGGGGTGGGCGACGCCTCGCCGAGTGCATCCAGAAGGAAGTTCCTGGCATTTTGGGGGCCGAGGCCACGGCCCCGGCGGGCATGGCGCTCCCCGTCCTGCGTGAAACGCGGATGCCGGCCGTCCTCTGCGAGCTGGGTCCCCCGCCCCGCGTGGTGTCCCAGGGCCCGAACCTGGCCTGCGCGTTCACCAAGGCGCTCGAGTGCTGGGTTCGAGGGCTGGACGAGGTCTAACTACCAACTGCAACCGCAACAGCGGCTCTGAAGGGGCTGGCTCCCATTAGAACCGCTGACCTGGTTGTGATCGCGGACCTTTTTTGTCCGCGTTTCCAACAACCATCCCAGCGGTTGAAACAGTTTCCAGCGTCCGTACGGCTAGCTGGCAATCCTTGGTGCCGCGGCGTGAACCGTCGACCGAGGTCGAGCTACCTGCGGGTATCCACAGTCTCAACCACAGGCTGTGGAGAAGACCGGTCGAGACTTCACCTCAACCCTTGATGAGGGGACGAAACGGAGAGCCTCAGGAAGAGAGGGAGGCAGGTTCGGGCTCTGTCATGGCCCGGTAGATGCGCTCGAGGTCCTCGAGGGTCGCGAACTCGATCAGCACTCGACCCTTGGTTGCACCCATCTCGATCTTGACCCGGGTATCGAGATGGCGGGCGAGCAGCTCCTCGAGCTCGAGCAGGCCGGGCGGACGCAAACGCTTGCCCGGCTCGTCCGGTGTCGATGCCGGGGCCGCATCGGGTGCAGCGGGTGTTGGCGCCCGACCGCTTCGCTCACGCACCGACTCCTCGACAGCGCGCACCGACAGACCCTCGCTCACCACGCGCCGGGCCAGCGCCTCCTGGTAGGCGCGGTCGGGGGTGCCGAGCAGCGCCCGGGCGTGCCCGGCGGAGATCGATCCGTCGACCAGCAGCTTCTGGACCTGCGGCGGGAGCTGGAACAGCCGCAATGCGTTCGATACCGCCGCCCGGCTCTTACCGACCCGGGTCGCGACCTCTTCGTGGGTGAGCTGGAAGTCCTCGATCAGTTGCTGATACGCGGCCGCCTCATCGAGCGCGTTGAGGTCCTCACGCTGCAGGTTCTCCACGAGCGCCTGTTGGAGCGAGGCGGTGTCGTCGGCCGTCCGCACGATCGCCGGGACCGTCTGCAGCCCCGCCCGCTTGGCGGCCCGCCACCGCCGCTCGCCGGCGATGAGCAGGTACGAGCCGTTTTCGGCCTGGCGAACGAGCACCGGCTGCAGGACGCCGAGCTCTCGCACCGACGCGGTCAGTGCGCTCAGACTCTCCTCGTCGAACGTGGTCCTCGGCTGCTGTGGATTCGGTTCAATGGAAGTAACTGGAAGCTGGCGGTACGCCGACTCGCTCTCCCCCGGTGCCGGCGGGATCAGTGCCCCGAGCCCCTTACCCAGTCCGCTGCGGCGTCCCACCGCTCACCTCCTTGGCCAGCTCGCGGTAGGCGAGAGCACCCCGCGAGGAAGAATCGAACACGATGACGGGCTGACCGAACGAGGGCGCCTCCGACAGGCGGACGGTGCGCGGCACGATGCTGCGACAGACGGTCTCGCCGAAATGGTCCCGCACCTCCTTCGCCACCTGTTCGGCCAGCCTGGTTCGGGCGTCGTACATGGTGAGCACGATCGCACTGAGCTCGAGGCGGGGATTGAGGTTGGTCTGGACCAGCGCGACGTTCTTCAACAGCTGGCCCAAACCTTCAAGTGCGTAGTACTCGCACTGAATCGGCACCAGGACCTCGGTCGCGGCGGCCAGACCGTTGACCGTCAACAGACCGAGCGACGGCGGGCAGTCGATCAGGGTGAAGTCGAAGTCGCCGCTGGCACTGTCAATCGCCCGGCGGAGTTTCAACTCTCGGCTGAACGCGGGAACCAGCTCGATCTCGGCGCCCGCCAGGTCGATGGTTGCCGGCACAACGAAGAGGTTGCGAACCGCCGTAGGCTCGATGGCGTCCTCCATCGGGGCGTCGTTCATGAGGACGTCGTAGACCGAGGAATCGACGTTGCGCGGGTTGATGCCGAGCCCGGTGCTGGCGTTGCCCTGGGGGTCGAGGTCGACGACGAGCACCCGATACCCGAGTTCGGCCA
>JAFAUA010000061.1 GCA_019243595.1 Acidimicrobiia bacterium | reverse complement strand
CGAAGAAGTTTGCGCAAGGCGCGGCCGCCGGCTTCACCATCCACGCTGGGCAGGGGTGCGCTCTGCCGACGCGGATCCTCGCCGACCGGTCGGTGTACGACGAGGTCGTCGAGGCCATGCAAGGGGCGCTGAGCCGGGTGACGGTCGGCGACCCGACCGACAAGAAGACGATGATGGGCCCGCTCATCCGCGAGTCGCAGCGGGAGCGGGTCGAGAAGTACGTGGCCGCGGGTACCGCAGAAGGCGCCCGTCTGGCGTGCGGGGGCACGCGGCCCGCCGATGCGTCGAAGGGCTTCTTCTTCGAACCCACCCTGTTCGCCGATGTGTCGTCGTCGATGAGCGTGGCGCAGGACGAGATCTTCGGGCCGGTCGGTGTGGTGATCCCCTTCGACGGTGAGGAAGAAGGAATCAGGATCGCCAACGACAGCCGGTACGGGTTGGCGGCGTCGATCTGGCACCCCAAGCCGGTGCGCGCGTATGAGATCGCCCAGGAGATGCAGGCGGGCACCGTCACCATCAACGGCGGCGCGGGTGGACCTCACCTGTGGGGGCCGTTCGGTGGTTACAAGCACTCCGGCATCGGCCGCGAGTACGGCGACTACGGACTCCTCGAGTACACCCAGCTGAAGACGGTCGCATGGTCAGCCGGCCGGCCGTAGACGGAGAGCAGTTCCGGCAGGAGCTGCGTTCCTGGCTGGCCGAGCACCCGTCGCCGTCGATCGCCATCGCCACCACCGGCGAGGAGGCGGAGACGTTGCGGGAATGGCAGCGCACGCTGTTCGCCGGCGGCTGGGTCGGCATCCACTGGCCGGAGGAGTGCGGCGGACGTGGCGCGTCGGTGCTCGAGGTCGCCATCTTCAACGAGGAGATGGCGCGCGCCCGCGCCGCCGACATCCCTGGCAAAGTGGGCCTGTCGCTGGTCGGGCCGGCACTCATGGCCTACGGCAACGAGCAACAGAAGTCGCAGTGGATGCCGCGCATTCTCAACGGCGACGACGTGTGGTGCCAGCTGTTCAGCGAACCGGGTGCCGGCAGCGACCTGACCGGACTCTCGACCCGCGCCGAGAGACACGACGACGTCTACCTGGTGACCGGCCAGAAGGTGTGGACGACGTACGCCCAGTTCTCCGACACCGGCATCGCTCTCGTCCGCACCGACCCCGACGCGCCGAAGAGCAAGGGGATCTCCATGCTGGCCGTGCCGATGGACGCCGAGGGTGTCGATGTCCGGCCGCTGCGCCAAATGACCGGCGACAGCGAGTTCAACGAGGTGTTCCTCGACGAGGTCGAGGTGCCGGTCGAGAACCTCATCGGCCCCGAGCACGGCGGCTGGCGGGCGGCGAGCACGGTGCTGGCCAACGAACGCGGCGGC
Organism: Acidimicrobiia bacterium; assembly: GCA_019243595.1. Classification (GTDB taxonomy): domain Bacteria; phylum Actinomycetota; class Acidimicrobiia; order Acidimicrobiales; family AC-14; genus CADDZP01. The sequence continues at coordinate 4,147 of JAFAUA010000061.1, read as the reverse complement.
GGCTTCATCTGGAAGCAGCAGGTGCGCCAGGAGGACGCCGTCGACCGGCTCTGGAAGACGTGCGCCGGCGCCGGTCTCTTTGACGATCCACTCGTCCGCCAGCGGTTGGCGCAGGCGTGGATCGAGGCCGAGCTCTTCCGGCTCCACAACGCCCGCACCCTCGCCCGTCTCGCCCAGGGCGAGGAGCTCGGCGCCGAGTCGAGCCTCGTCAAGTTGTTCTGGTCGGAGACCAGCAAGCGGTTCTACGAAACGGCCTACGACCTCGTCGGTGCGAGCGCCGCCGACGAGTGGACCAACGACTTCCTCTACTCGCGCGCCAACACGATCATGGGCGGCTCGAGCGAGATCCAGCGCAACATCATCGGCGAGCGCCTCTTGGGGCTGCCCCGATGACCACGACCGTCGACTTCGTCGACCCCCTCGAGCTTGTCGATGCCGAGCGCTACGGGCGGCGCGGCTATCCGCATGAGGTCTGGACCAGGCTGCGGGCCGAGGCGCCCGTCGCCCGCATCGAGCCGCCGGGGTGGGAGCGGTTCTGGGCCATCACCAAGCACGCCGACGTGCAGTACGTCGCCAAGGAACCACTGAAGTTCTCCAGTGCCGGCGGCATCACCCTGCGCCGGGCCGGTGCCGCGCTGCCGCCGCCGACCGAGATCCTCGTGCTCCAGGACCCGCCGAAGCACGGCCCGATGCGGCGGGTCGCCAACCCCAACTTCACGCCCCGGGGTGTGCGCGCCCGCCGCGACGACATCGACGAGATCGCGGCAGAGATCTTGGATGCCGCGCTGGCTGACAGCGACGAGCTCGACTTCGTCGACGCCGTCGCCGCCCCGTTCCCGCTGGCGGTGATCGCCAGCGTCCTCGGCGCGCCGCGCTCGGACGTCGACGATCTGTTCCGGTGGACCAACGAGATCATCGGCAAGGACGACCCCGAGTTCCGGCGCGATGGCGAAACGCCGGGCCAGACCATCAAGCGGGCGAGGGGGGAGCTGCACGCCTACCTGGTGGGGCTGATCGACCAGCGCCGCAGCGCTCCTCAGGACGACCTGGTGACGCTTCTTCTCGGCGCCGACCTCGACGGGGTACCGCTGCGACCGGACACGTTGCTGGCCTACGCCGAGCTCCTCGTCGAAGCAGGGAATGAGACGACCCGCAACGCCATCAGCGGCGGGTTGCTGGCCTTGGCCGAGCACCCCGCCGAATGGGAGAAGCTGCGGGCCAACCCCGACTTGGTGCCCGACGCCGTCGAGGAGATGTTGCGCTGGGTCAGCCCCATCAGCCACTTCACGCGCCTGGCGACCGAGGAGGTGGAAGTGGCCGGGGTCACGATCCCAAAGGGTGAGCAGGTGGCGCTGTACTTCGCGTCCGCCAACCGCGACGAGGACGTCTTCGACGATCCGTTCACCTTCCGAGTCGACCGCAATCCGAACCCGCATCTCACGTTCGGCTTCGGCGAGCACTTCTGCATGGGCGCCCACCTGGCGCGGGTCGAGATCGAGGTCATGTACCGGCGCCTGCTCGAGCGCATCGATTCGTTCGAAGTGTCGGGGCCGATCGAGCGCTTGAGCTCGATCACCAACGGCAGCCTCAAGCGCCTGCCGATCCGGTGTAGACGTAGGGCATGAACGACGATGCCGCCGTGGTCGCCCGAAAGACCTGGCGGACGCTCGAGCCGATCCACGGCCTGATCTACTTCGTACCCGAGGCCGCCGAGCACTACTCGGCGATCGGCATCGTCGGGCGTGCGGGCTACTTCGCGTCACGAGCGGCAGCCATGGGGGCGGTCACGGCCGAGGTCGTGATCGCCACCTTCTTCAACTTCAACCCGAAGCTCGTGCGGGCCGCCATCCCGGCGGCGTGGGAAACGGCATCGATCGACAAGATCTTGGAGGCACGGCTCGAGGCAGCCGACGCCGCGCTGCGCCGAGCCCTGGGCGACCTGGTCGACGGTCCCGAGATGGCCCGCGCCGCGGACCTGGCCCGCGCCGCAGCCGAAGCGGCAGTCGACGAGATCGAGGGCCGGCCGTTGTTCGCGGGCCATGCCCGGCTCCCGTGGCCCGACGCGCCCCACCTCGTGCTGTGGCACGCGCAGACGCTGCTGCGGGAGTACCGCGGCGATGGGCACATCGCGGCCCTGACCGCTGGGGGCCTTTCCGGCATCGAGGCACTCGTGCTGCACGCGGCGACGGGTGAGGTCTCGGCGTCGGTCCTCAAGGCGTCACGTGCCTGGTCGGACGACGAGTGGGAGGCCGCGGTGGAGTCGGTGCGGGCTCGAGGTTGGCTCGCCGATGGCGACGACCTGCAGTTGTCCCCGTCGGGTGCTTCCCACCGTCAGAGCATCGAGGACACCACCGACCGATTGGCGGCGCGCGCCTACAGGGGATTGGGCGAGGACGGCTGCGCCGAGCTGCGGGCGCTGGCCCGTCCGTTCAGCAAGGCCATCGTCTCCAGCGGGACCTTCGGATTCGCAGCGGCGGACAGCTGATCGCCGGCCGATGAGCGGGAACGTCCTCGTGGTCATCGGCGCCGGCGGGATGGGGATGGCGATCGCTCGCCGGTGCGGAAAGGACTCGCTCGTCATGTTGGCCGACATCGGCGAGGTGTCCTCCGCCCTCGCCGACGAGGCCTACGACGTTCGTACCCAACAGGTCGACGTCTCAGACCTCATATCGGTCGCAGCGCTGGCCAAGGCCGCGGCCGAGCTCGGCCCCGTGCAGTCGGTCGTGCACACCGCGGGCCTGTCGCCCATGCAGTCGCCGGCCGATCGTGTGATCGCCGTCGACCTGTTGGGCACGGCGCACGTCATCGATGCCTTCGGCCCGGTCATCGTTGCGGGTGGTGCCGCGGTCGTCATCTCGTCGATGGCGGGCCATCTCACGGGCGGCCTTCCTGCCGCCGACGAGGCCGCCATCGCCGCGGCCGACGCCGCCGACCTGGCAGCCCTGCCGTGCGTCCGGGCGGCCGCCGCCGGGGACCCCGGGCTGGCCTACGCCTTCGCCAAAGCCGCAGTGTCGGCGCTCGTCCGCGCCGCGGCTCAGCCGTGGGGTCGGCGGGGCGCCCGCATCAACGCCATCAGCCCGGGCGTGATCGACACCTCGATGGGCAAGGCCGAGCTGGACGGCCCGTCCGGTGGCTTCATGCGCACGATGGTCGAGGTGTCCGGGGCGGGACGTCTCGGCACCCCCGACGACATCGCGGCGGCGACCGAGTTCCTGCTGAGTCCGAACGCCGCGTTCATCACCGGCGCCGACCTCCTCGTGGACGGTGGTGTCGTGGCCGCCGTCCGTAGCGGCCAACTCGGCTAGGGGGACACACGGACGTCCACGTCGAACATAAGGACGACGAAGGAGGCGGGGCTGATGGCAGACGAGCGTGAACAGGTTCGCAAGCACTTGATCGCCCGCAAGGCGTTCAACACCCACCTCGCTGTGTACGCGGTGGTCAACGCCTTCCTGATCCTGATCTGGGGCGTCACCGGCGGCGGCTACTTCTGGCCCATGTGGCCCCTCGCCGGGTGGGGGATCGGTCTCGCCATCCACGCGTGGACCACGTTCGGCCACCTGGGCGTCACCGACGCCGACATCGACGCCGAGCTCGAACGCCGCCGCCGCGCGGCCGGCGCCGCTTAGCCGGCAGGTGTTTGCTCAACCGCTGGTGCTCCGGCCCGGTCGCTGAGCAAACACTCCAAGCGGCTTCAGTCGAACCAGTCGAACGACGAATCCCACGGGATCGACTGGTAGGCGCTGACTAACAGCGTGCTGTAGGCCTTGCGTAGATCGATCATCTGCATGCCCGGCGTCTTGGCCTTCAGGTCGTCGAGGAACACGCTCGGGTCCTCGTCGAGCCAGTAGACGCGAATCGCTCGGCCGTCGTCGTCCTCGAACCACCAGCAGCCCGCGACGCCGCGCACGCCGAGCAGCTCTGGGATGTGCACCTCGTCGTACCACCGCCGCGACTCCTCGACGGCCGGGCCCTCGATCGCGGCCTGGGCGGTGAGGAAGATCCCCCGGTGCGGCCGGTAGGGGATGGCGTCGGCGTCGAAGGCCAGGCGCGGCGACACGTACGTTTTCTTCAATGCGAACGGACCGCTCAGGTGTGACTTCCGCGAGTCGAACCAGCGGTCCTGTGCATGGAGGTCACGGGCCAA
>JAFAUA010000035.1 GCA_019243595.1 Acidimicrobiia bacterium | reverse complement strand
CCCTCGACGGGGTGCGCGTGCTGGCGGCCGAGCAGATGCAGGCCTTGCCGTACGCCACCCAGCTGCTGGCCCGCCTCGGCGCCGATGTCGTCAAGGTCGAGCCCCCCGCCGGCGAGTCGGGTCGAGCATCACAGCCATCGATGACCGATCCGGAGGGACGCACCGTCGGCGCCACGTTCCTGCGCAACAACCTCGGCAAGCGCAGCGTCGCCATCGACCTCAAGAGCGAGGCGGGGCGCCAGCTCTTCCTCGAATTGGCGCCGCGCTTCGACGTGGTCGCCGAAAACTTCAAGGCCGGAACGATGGGCCGTCTCGGCCTCGGCTACGACGCCGTGCGGGCCGTCCACCCGAAGGTGATCTACGTGTCGGTGTCGGGGTTTGGCAACAACGGTTCGCCCTATGGCAGCTGGCCGGCCTACGCGTCGATCGTCGAGGCCATGTCGGGCATCTACGACTACACACGGCGGCCGGGCGAGCCGCCGCGCGCCAACCCGGTCGGCGCCCTCGGCGACATCAGCTCCGCCCTCTTCGCCACCATCGGCATCCTCGCCGCCCTGCGCCACCGGGACCTCACCGGTGAAGGCCAGCAGGTCGACGTGGCGATGCTCGACGCCACCGTCGCCATGACCGACATCGTCACCAACCTGGCGTCGCTCGGTCAGCCGGCGCTGCCGTCGCCGCCGCCCTACATCCTCGACACGTTCCGGGCCAAGGACGGCTGGTTCGTCATGCAGCTCGTGCGCGAGCACCAGTTCGAGCGTCTGGCCGACACGTTGGGGCGCCCCGAGTGGCGAGACGATCCCCGCCTCGCCGATCGCTCCGGTTGGGGTGAACACCTGGACGACGTCATCAGGCCCGGCATCGAGGAGTGGGCGGCAACGCGCACCAAGCTCGAAGCGGCCGAGGTGCTGATGGCCGCAGGCGTCGCCGCCGGACCGTGCCTGGCGTCGCACGAGGTCATCGCCGATCCACATTTGGCGGCGCGCAACATGCTCGTCGCCATGCCCCGCACCGACGGCGTCGAAGAGCCCGTGTTGATCCCCGGCAACCCCGTGAAGCTGTCGAACGTGCCCGAAGACGAAGAAGACCGCGTGCCCTGGGTTGGCGAGCACACGCAATCGGTGCTGCGCGAAGAGCTCGGCCTCGACGACGAGAAGCTGGCCGCCTTGACCGAGGCTGGCATTATTTCTTGATGCAACAAATTCGCTTCGACGACACCGACGGTCTCAACGCAGCTGCGTCGGAAACCTTCGGTGACTGGGGGGCGCCCGTCAAGGTGACCCAGGACATGGTCGATGCCTTCGCCGATCTCACCGGTGACCACCAGTGGATCCACTTGGACGTCGAGCGAGCCAAGCGCGACAGCCCGTTCGGCGGCACGATCGCCCACGGCTTCCTGACGCTGAGCCTGCTGCCGGCGATGGGCGCGTCGACGGTACGGATCGTCGGCCAGAGCAGCGCCGTGAACTACGGCGCCGAGAAGCTTCGGTTCCTCGCCCCGGTGCCGATCCCCTGCGAAGTGCACGCTCGAGGACGTCTTGTACGGGCCGAGGCACGGCCCAAGGGGACGCTGCTGACGACCGAGGCCGACATCAGCGTGGTCGACGCCGACAAGCCGTCGCTGCTGTACATGATGCAGGTGCTGTACCTACCTTGAGCTCCATGACCGCCTGCCTGCAGCGCTTCCATGCGTCGGCCGATCCCGACGACATCGTCGCCGGCGTCGAGCGCGACGGCGCCGTGATCGTCGAGGGGCTGCTGTCCTCTGACGTCGTCGACCGGGTGAACGAGGAGGTCGGGCCGGCCCTGGACGCGGCCGACCCCGACGCGGATCTCTTCAACCCGGTGATGAAGGCCTTCCACGGCCCCTACACCAAGCAGGTCGCCGGGGCGCCTGGGTTGTCGCGCACGTTCGCGGTCGACGTCATGTGCAACCCGCTGCTGCTCGCCATCTGCGACCGCGTGCTGCTGCCGTCGTGCGCCCGCTACCAGCTCAACCTCGGCCATCTTCTCCAGCGGGGTCCCGGCTCCGACGAGCAGGTGCTGCACCGGGACGAGGCGGTGTGGAGCGACATGCCGCGACCGGGGCCCGAGCTGCAGCTGGCAACGGTCATCGCCTTCGTCGACTTCACCAAGGAGAACGGCGGCACGCGGGTCGTTCCGGGGAGCCATCGCTGGCCCGACCGCAACCTGTCGCCGATGGAGCAGATCCTCAAGGGCCCGCCGCCACCCGAGCAGGTCGCCTACGCCGAGATGCCGGCGGGCTCGGCGGTCGTCTACCTCGGAGGGACCATCCACGGCGGCGGCGCCAACACCACCGACGTGCCACGCCGCGGCGCCCACCTGTCCTACTGCTTGGGGTGGCTGCGGACCGAGGAGAACAACTACCTGTCGATTCCGCCCTCGGTGGCGGCGACGTTGCCTCGGCAGGCGCAGGAGCTGATCGGCTACGCCGTCCACGACAGCATCCCGCGGGGCGGCGGCTACCTCGGGATGGTGCACATGCAGGATCCCGTCGAGCTCCTCGAGCGCGGCGAGCTGCCGACATAGACACGTTGCGACTCGGAGTCTGCATTCTCCCGGAGTTGCGGTGGTCCGAGCAGCAACCGCTGTGGCAGCGCGCCGAGGAGCTGGGCTTCCACCACGCGTGGACCTACGACCATCTGGCCTGGCGTTCGCTTGCCGATGGCCCATGGTTCGGCGCCGTGCCGACGCTGGCGGCGGCGGCGATGGCCACCTCCAAGATCCGGCTCGGCCCGCTGGTCGCCTCGCCCAACTACCGCCACCCGGTGCCGTTCGCCAAGGAGCTTGTCTCCCTCGACGACCTCTCGATGGGTCGCATCACCCTGGGGATCGGCGCCGGCGGTGAAGGTTGGGATGCGACCGTTCTCGGCGGTGAGCCGTGGCCGGCCAAGGAGCGAGCCGACCGGTTCGCTGAGTTCGTCGAGCTCCTCGACATGCTGCTCCGGCAGCCGGACACCACCTATGCCGGGACGTGGTACTCGGCGCAGCGGGCGCGCACGCATCCCGGATGCGTGCAGCAGCCACGAGTTCCATTCGCCCTCGCGGCGGCCGGTCCCCGCGGCATGCGGCTGGCCGCGACGTACGCCGATACGTGGGTGACGACCGGTGACCGCTCTGGCGGTGGCATCACTGCCGTGCGCGAGCAGGTGAAGCGCCTCGAGGACGCGTGCACGGCTTTGAGCCGCGACCCGTCGACGATCGACCGGCTGGTGCTCACGGGGCCCGAGCTCGATGCGGGGCTCGAATCGGAAGATGCGTTTGCCGACACCATCGGCCGGTACGAAGCGCTGGGAATCACCGACCTCGTCGTCCACTGGCCACGATCGACCGAGCCCTACCGTGGCGACGTGAAGACGTTCGAGCGCGTGGTGTCCTCGGTCCTGTGACCGGTCTCCTCGACGGGCTGCGCGTCCTCGACTTCACCATCTGGCGGCCGGGGCCGTACGCCACCCAGCTGCTGGCGGAGCTGGGCGCCGAAGTGTTGAAGGTCGAGCCGCCTGGTGGTGATCCGATGCGCGTCTACGCCGGGCTGTTCGCCACTCTGAGCGCCGACAAGCGGAGCATCGTCCTCGACCTCAAAGAGGAGACCGACCGGGGCCGGGCACTGGAGCTCGCTCGAGATGCGGACGTCGTCGTCGAGGGGTACCGGCCGGGGGTCGCCGACCGCCTCGGGATCGGCTACGAGGCCGTGCGGGCGGTGAACGCATCGGTGATCTACTGCTCGGTCTCGGGCCTCGGACAGGACGGCCCGCTGTCGCAGGCGTCCGGTCACGACATCAACTACCTGGCCTGGTCGGGCGCCCTGGCACCCGAAGGCGGTTCGCCGCGTGAGCCTGCGGTTCCGGTCGCCGATCTGAGCGGTGGGATGGCGGCGGCGTTCGCCATCTGTGCCGCCGTCGTGAAGCAGCTCAAGACCGGTGAGGGCGAACGCATCGACGTCGCCATGGCCGACGTGCTCGCGACGTGGACAGGCGCGGTGACACCTCGTGCGGAAGGCGTCGAGCAGGAGTCGCAGACCCCGCCGGGCTACGGCACGTTCAAGACCGCCGACGGCGGCTCCGTCGTCCTCGGCGTGTTGACCGAAGACCACTTCTGGCAACCGCTGTGCTCGGAGCTCGAGCTCGACGACGACATCGGCGCGCTCGGTTTCGTCGACCGCATGGCACGCGGGAACGAGCTGCAGGGCCAGATCTCGGCCGCGATCGGCAAGCGCCGGCGCGACGATCTGGTCGGCGCCCTGCTCGCAGTCGGCGTCCCCATCGCCCCGGTGCTCAACCGCTCCGAGATGGTCGGCCTCCGCCACTTCGTCGACCGCCGAGCGGTGACCACCGAGGACTGGCTTGACCCCGCCACCGGCTTCCCGGTGCGCTTCGTCAACCATCCCGCGACCCGCACGTCGCCCCCGCCAGAGATCGACGAGCACCGCGGCGAGGGCTTCCGCCCCCGTTAGCTCAGCGGGCGCCGCGGAGGAGGACGCCCGGAAGGGCGCCGGTGTGCTCGCCGTTCTCGAAGGTGACCTCGCCGGTCTTCACCGTGGCGATGTAGCCGTCGGCCGTCTGCAGCAGGCGGGAGGCGCCGCCGGGAAGGTCGGCGACCTTGTGGGGGCGGTGGAGTTGGAGGTTGTCGAAGTCGATGACGTTGGCGTCGCCGACGTAACCCGGTGCCAACACGCCCCGGTCGCCGAGCTCGAACAAGCTGGCGGTCGCCTGGGTGAGCTTGTGCACCGAGAGTTCGACGGGCAGACGGCCGTCGGCCCGGTCACGCGCCCAGTGTGAGAGCAAGAACGTGGTCGTCGACGCATCGCACGTCTGGCCGGCGTGGGCGCCGCCGTCGCCGAGACCGAACGCCGTCGTCGGGTGCAGGAGCATCTCCCGCACCGGCTCGAGGCTGCCGTCGGTGTAGTTGAGCACCGGGCTGTTGAGGAGCTCGCGGCCACCGTCGTCAAGCATGAGGTCCATCAGGGTGTCCCACATGTCGGCGCCTCGCGCGGCGGCGATGCCCGCAACCGAGTGCTCCGGGCCGGGCTCGTAGTTCGGCGGGTCGCCGAGGACGTAGACCCGCTTGGGGTTCATGAACCCTCTGATGATGGGGTCGTCGCTCATTCCCGCCAGCTCGGAAACGAGGCGGGCTCGAAGCTCGGGCTCGCGGCCGACGCGCGCCACCTGCTCGGGCCACGCCAGCAAGCCGATCCCGGTGTCGCCCCATGCGGCCGTGAAGTTGAACGGGTGGAAGGTCGAGAACCCGAGGAGGATCGACACCGTGCGGCCGTGCACCTGCGGGCGCAGCGGCACACCTTCGGCGGCCGCCTCGGCGGCCAGGTCGAGCTGGCGGCGCCACGCGACGGGATCGGCGTTGTTCTGGGTGAGGGCGAACGTGACCGGGCGACCGGTGGCGGCCGCCAGGCGCCGCATCCAGTCGACCTCCTTGTCCGGCGCCGCCAGGTCCTCACCGAGCACGCCAGCCGGTGCCAGCTCGAAGACACCCGTCTGCAGCTCACCGAGCACGGATCCGATGCCGAACAGCTCGTCCTCGGCCGC
>JAFAUA010000009.1 GCA_019243595.1 Acidimicrobiia bacterium | reverse complement strand
CCTTCTCCCCCGTCGGCCCGCCCCCCAGCACCACCATGTCGTAGCGCTCAGCCATCGAGCGCCACCGTAGGCGCCGCTACTCAGGGCTGAGGGCCGCCGCATCCTCGTCGGCGGCGGCGCCGGTCGAGGCGAACGGCTCGTACACCGGCGTCGACCGGTTCTGGCCGCGCAGCTGCACGGTGCCCGCGTGGCTCCAGGCCGCGGCTTCTTCGTCGGCAGCCTCGATTGCCGCGTGCGACGCCAGGACCCGGCGGGGACGGCGCTTGGCCGCGTCGCACAGCCGGGCCGCCTCGTTCACCGGGTCACCGACGACCGTGTACTCGTAGCGGTCGTGGGCGCCGACGTTGCCGGCCACCACGATCCCCGACGACAGCCCGATGCCGGCGTCGAACTCGGGGTCGTCGGCGGCGATCTCCAGGATCGCCTCGCGCATGAGCCGGGCCGCGCACAGCGCCCGCCGGGCGTGGTCGTCCTGGTGGTCGGGCGCGCCGAACACGCACAGGGCGCCATCGCCGTGGAACTTGTTGATCATCCCGCCGTGGGCGGCGACCACCTCGCCGACGGCCTCGAAGAATCGGTTGAGCGTTGCGAGCAGCTCCTGCGGTGGACGGTCGAGGGCCAGCGCGCTCGACCCGACGATGTCGACGAACAACGCACTGGCCGAGCGCACCTCGCCGCCGAACTCCTCGCCGTGCTCGAGGGCGTGGCGCGCCACCTCGGCGCCGACGTGATGGCCGAACAGCTCGCTCAGGCGCGCCCGTTCCCGCAGCCCGCTGACCATGTGGTTCATCGCCAGCTGCAGCTCGCCGATCTCGCCGCCGTCGTCGACGGAAATCTCCACGTCGAGGTCACCGGCCTCGACCCTGCGGATGGCCGTCTCCACCTCGCCGAGCGGCCGGGTGAACCCGCGCACGGTCGTGGTGAGAAGGACGAGGCTCACGGCGACGCCGAGGCCCATGATCACCCACTGCACGAGGCTCAACCCCGCCCAATCAGGCGCCAGGGTCAGCGCCGCGGCCGGACCGGCCACCCCGACGCCAACGCACGCCAGCACCCGCCGAAGCATGCCGAACCGCGAGGCGCGCGCCGGCGACGCCGTCATCGTCACGCCGTACAGCGGACCCAGGGCGCGCTCGACCAACAGCAGCGACAGGAGCCACGCCCCCAGGCAGCCGACGGCGCCACCGAACAGGAAACGCACGAAGATGAAGCCGAAGTCGTAGAAGCGCAGGCACAGCACGCCCAGCACGGCGAGGCCGACGGCCCAATAGAGAGGCGGGATCGACGCCTGGCGCCACGCCAGTTCGTGCACGGCTCGGCGCTCGTCCTCGGTGGGCGCCCGGTCCTCGGCGATCCACCGGGTGGCAGCGCGGAACAGGCGCCGGGACTGCCACACGGCGATGGGCACGAACAACGCCGACGCGATCGACGCCACTGCGGCGGTCGCGATGACGAGGTCGGTCGTGCTGTACGGACGGCCAGGCGCCGGCGACAGGAGCACGAACAGCGTCGCTGCCAACCCGACCCAGCCGACATTGGCAGCCGTCGCCCGCTGCCACACGTCCCGCTCGATCTGTCGCTCGAGCTCTCGCCGTCGAGCTTCACCGTCCACGACACCACCAGTTCACATGGCGGTACCGATCACGGTCCAGTTCTGTTCGAGACGGCGAGGGCGTCGCGTTCGGACCACATGTGCTCCATCTCCTTGAAGATGGCCGGGTAGACGAGCACATGGCGGAAGGGTTTGATGAAGGCGAGGTAGGCGCGACCCAGGAGGCCGTTGGGCTTCACCAGCACGGCGACCTGGCCGCGGTAGCCGCCGGGTGCGTCCGCGTCGGGAACCCAGCCCAGGTGGAGGACGCCATGCATCGTCTTGTTGGCGATCTCGGCCGCCGCCTCGTCGGGCAGGACGTAGAGCCACTGGAACGGCAGGGTCTCGATCGGTGTTCCCTCGGCGGCGTCGAGCAGGTCGGCGGGCATCCGGTCCCGCAGGCTCGGCACTCCCGTGCCGACGGCGGACTCAGGCGTGTCGAGACCGAGGAGGTCGCCCAGGATCCAGCGCACGGCGAACAGGTTGCGCACCGCGAACGACGAGCTCTCAGTGGGATCGAACGACGTGAACACGTCGAGGAAGCGGCCGAAGTCGTCGGGCCCGCCGGGTGTCGGCACCGCCCAGACGTCGAGGAGCTCGAAGTCGGGCGTCAGCTCGTCGATGCGCCACCGCCGGTCGGCGTGCGTCTTCGCTCGGAGCCTCATCGGTCTGCCCCCGCCGGTACGCCGGACGACACCAGCACCCGTTCGCCCTCATGGAGGAGGCCCGGCATCAGGCGCCGGTGCACGCCCGACAACATCCGTCCCCACCACAGTGGCGCAACGGGATGGTCGTAGCGGACGAACAAGGCGACCGACACCGCTCCCTCATCGACGAGGGCGACGGCGTTGCACGTCATCAGCCACGACGACGCCTCCGCTCTGATCCAGTCGTCGCCGCGCCCGATGACCCGCCAGCCGTGCACGTATCCCGGCGTGTAGCTCGGGCCGAGCCGGAGCCCGAGCAGCAGCCGCCAGGGGACGAACGACCACCGGCGGACCGAGCGACCGCCCTCAAGGGCGGCGCGAGCCCACTCCTCGGGCGACCAACTCCTCGCCGCCGATGTGTGGAGCGTCGAGTCGTCGACGTAGTCGACGCCGTCGAGGGCGTGCAGGGACCGCATCGGTTCGGGGACGTGGTCGAGGCCGACCACGGTGTCGATGTGTGAAGTCATCGCATCTCCTTCATGCGCGAGTGAGGATCCGGTCGAGCGCCCTCGAGTGACGGATGGCGAGCAGGGCGGCGACGCCGAACGCGGCGTCGGCCGCGATCTCCAACAGGGCGGTGACCCAGGAGAAGAACGTGACGCCGGGCGCGACGGGATGGACATAGGAATCGCTGAACGAGCTCCAGTGCGGGAGCAGGTGGGCGCCGGCGAAGCCGACGGCGCTGGAGAACCCGACGTAGGCGGCCACGATCGGAGCCCATCGGTGGCCCCGGAAGACGAGGACCACGGCCACCACGGCGGCGACGTACTGGAAGGTGCCGGCGGCCACGACCTGGGCGGAGACGACGTCCGTCCCCCTGCGCAGGTGGTCCACGCCGTGGACGGTGACCGCCACCAGGAAGATCGCTCCTGTCCAACGCAGCCGCTCCATGCGCACGCCTCCTCACACCACGTAGCTTCACCGACCGGCTATCGGTCGGTTACCGACCGTCAGTCAGTCTGTACGATTCGGGCCGTGGCCGTCAAATCGCTCCGGGAGCGGCAAGCGGAGGCGACCCGCCAGCTCCTGGTGTCGACGGCGCGCCAGCTCTTCGCCGAGCGCGGCTACGCCGACACGTCGATCGAGGACATCATCCAGCAGGCAGGCGTGGCCCGGGGCGCCCTGTATCACCACTTCCCCGGCAAGGACGTCCTCTTCCGGGCTGTCTACGACGCCGTCCAGGCCGACATCGCCACCCGCGTCGTGGCCGCCGCCTTGGCCGAGAGCGAGCCGTGGACCGGGGTGCGCGCCGGCCTGGGCGCCTTCCTCGACGCTTGCCTTGACCCGGAGTTCCGCCGCATCGTCGTCCTCGACAGCGTCCCGGTGCTGGCCAAGGACATGTGGGAGGGCGGCGTGCAGCACGTCGAGCACACCGAGCTGCCCATGCTGCGCACGGTCCTGCAGCCGCTCGTCGAGACCTTCCTGCCCGGCGTTGCCGTCGACGCTCTGGCCCACGTCGCCCTCGGCGGCCTCTACGGCGCCGCCCTCTACATCGCCCGCTCCCCCGATCCGCAGTCGGCGCGCGCCGACGCCGATGCCGTGCTCGACACGTTGATCAGCGGTCTGCGCGGACGCATCGAACCGTGAGGGTGCTCGACGGCCAGACCGTGCTCATCACCGGCGGCAACGGCGGTATCGGGCTGGGGATGGCGACGGGGTGCGCGAAGGCGGGCGCCCAGATCGTGCTGTGGGGCCGCAACAAGTCGAAGAACGACGACGCCGTTGCACAGCTGCAGGAACTCGGCGCGACTGTGCACGCCTTCGTCTGCGACGTCGACGACCGGGCGGCTGTCGAAGGAGCGTTCGCCGACTCGGTCGACGCCGCCGGCGGGCGCATCGACACGGTGTTCGCCAACGCGGGCACGACCGGCAACGGCACGCCGTTCCTGAACCTCGACGACGAGGAATGGCACCGCGTGCTGCGCACCAACCTCGACGGCGCCTTCTTCACCCTGCAGACGGCGGCCCGCCACATGGTGGCGCGGGGCGGCGGCGGTTCACTGGTCGCCGTCTCCAGCACGTCCGCCATCCACGGCGCCGCCGGCAACGAGGCCTACGGGACATCGAAGACGGCGCTGCTCGGCCTGGTGCGCGCCCTCGCCGTCGGCCTGGCCCGTCACCAGATCCGGGTCAACGCCCTGCTGCCGGGTTGGACGCTCACTGACCTGTCGGCGCCCGGCTACGCGTGGGACAAGTTCCGCGACGCCACCATCTCGCGTACACCACAGCGCCGCTGGGCCGATCCCTCAGATATGGGCCCGGCCGCCGTCTTCCTCGCCGACCCCAACAACACCTTCCACACCGGCGACACCGTCGTCGTCGACGG
>JAFAUA010000574.1 GCA_019243595.1 Acidimicrobiia bacterium | reverse complement strand
CTCACCCTTGAAGAGGATTCGGCCGGCTGTGACCTGGTAGTCGGGGTTGCCGAGCAGCGAGTTGGCCAGCGTCGACTTGCCCGACCCGTTCGGCCCCATCAGGGCGTGCACCTCGCCAGGCAGCACCGTGAGGTCCACGCCCTTGAGGATCTCTGCGCCCTCGACGGCCACGTGCAGGCCTTCGATCTGGAAGAGGGGCGCGGGGGTGGTCATCTCGCTGTACGCATTTCAACTGCCGCAAGTCTAATAACACTACGCAGGTAGGGGAAAATCCCGAAGGGCCCCTGACCTGGGCCGTTAGAGTCCGCAAGGCTTATGGCCGAACCGTGGACGTATGCCGGCGAAGTGCCGATGCTGGGCACCGCCGGCACGATCACGCTGGTCGAGGGGTCGGCGTTCGCCATCTCGGGCCGCTCGGGGGACATGGCCCCCAACCTGCCCCAAGGCGTCTTCTTCCGCGACACCCGTTTTCTGTCCCGCTTCGAGCTCCGGGTCAACGGCCAGATCCCCGAGTCGCTCGAGGCTGAACCCCTCGACCCCTTCTCGGCGACGTTCGCCCTTCGCACCCGACCCCGCCCCGGCCAGGCCGACAGCCCGCTGCTCCTGTTCCGCAACCGCTACGTGGGCCGCGGCATGCGGGAGGACATCGTCATCCGCAACTACGGGGACGAGCCCTCGTACTGCTCGGTCGAGCTGCTGCTCGAAAGCGATTTCGCCGGCCTGTTCGACGTCAAAGAGGGCCGCTTCGACACCGACACCACGCCGGAACTGGAGAGCGGGGGCAACGACATCGTCTTCCGCTATCAACGGGGACTGACGCGTCGAGGCGTCCGAATCTCCTTCAGCCAGCCCGCGCAGCTGGCGGCCAACCTGGCGACCTTCGAGATCATCGTGCCGCCGCAGGAGCGTTGGGAGGTCTGCGTCCAGCTGGCGCCGATCATCGACAACGAAGAGATCGAGCCGCGCCACCTCTGCGGCCAGCCCGTCGACCACGCCACCCCGCGAGCCCGCTTGGCCAAATGGCGCAGCCAGGTGCCCGCGCTCGACACCGACTACCCGCACCTGAAGAGCATCGTGGCGCGAAGCGCCGAGGACCTCGGTGCTCTGCGCATCTTCGACCCCGACTATCCGGAGCGCGCCGTCGTGGCCGCCGGGGCGCCCTGGTTCATGACCCTCTTCGGTCGCGACTCGCTGCTGACGTCGTGGATGGCGCTGCTCGTCGACCCCGACCTCGCCCTCGGTGTGCTGCAGACGCTCGCTCGCTTCCAGGGCACCGACGTCGACCCGCTCACCGACGAGGAGCCCGGGAAGATCCTCCACGAGATGCGCTTCGGCGGCGCGTCATCGCTGTCGCTCGGCGGCGGCCAGGTGTACTACGGCACCGCCGACGCCACACCGTTGTTCGTGATGTTGCTCGGCGAACTGCGGCGCTGGGGCCTGGCGCCCGAGCTCGTTGACTCGCTGCTCCCGCACGCCGACCGGGCCCTGGAGTGGATCGAGTTCCACGGCGACCGCGACGGCGACGGCTATGTCGAATACCAGCGTGCGTCCGACCGCGGTCTCGCCAACCAAGGGTGGAAGGACTCGTGGGACGGCGTCCGCTTCGAGGACGGCCGCCTCCCCCGTGCGCCGATCGCCCTGGCCGAGGTGCAGGCGTACGTCTACGCCGCGTACCTGGCGCGCGCGTACTTCGCTCTCGAGGCGCAGGACATGAAGGCCCACGAGAAGTTCCGGGCCAAGGCCATCGAGCTGAAGACGGCGTTCAACCGCGACTTCTGGGTCGAGGACAAAGGCTGGTTCGCCATGGGCCTCGACGGCGACAAGAACCAGATCGACGCCCTGGCCTCCAACATGGGCCACTGCCTGTGGACCGGCATCGTCGACACCGACAAGGCGCCGCTCGTCGCCAAGCGCCTGATGTCCCCCGAGATGTTCAGCGGGTGGGGGATCCGCACGCTCTCGGAGCGGGCCGTCGGTTACAACCCGATGAGCTACCACTGCGGCTCGGTGTGGCCCCACGACAACGCCCTCATCGCGGCCGGGCTCATGCGCTACGGCTTCGTCGACGAGGCCGTGCGCGTGATCATGGGCCTGTTCTCGGCGGCCGAGTTCCAGGGCCACCGCCTTCCCGAGCTCTTCGGTGGCCTGGCGCGCGACGACGTCCCCTTCCCGGTGGCCTATCCCTCGTCGTGCTCACCCCAGGCTTGGGCCGCGGCGTCGCCGTTGCTCTGCCTGCGCACACTCCTGCGGTTGGACCCCTGGCTGCCGCACGGCAAGGTGTGGCTCAACCCCGTGTTGCCGCCCGGCATCGGCTATCTGAAGGTCGAGGGCATTCCCCTCGGGGGCCGCGGCGTCACTGTCGAGGTCACCGACGGCCACACCAACGTCGAAGGCCTCTCGCCCGAAGTCGAGCTCATCGAGCAGCCGAGGCATCCGCTGACCGCGGCGTAGCGATGGCCGTCCCGCCCGGTATTCGGGTCGACAACCTTTGACTGAGCCGCGGACCACTGTCGAGCTCCTGCGGCAGGTGGCCGCGGAGTACACCGACACCGACGCCTTCGTGACGGCGACGGGCGAACGCCTCTCGTTCGGCGAGTGGGATCGCGCGGCCGACGGCATTGCTGCCGGCCTCGCCGACCGCGGGGTCGGTCCCGGAGACGTCGTGTGCCTTCTTATGCCGTCGTCGCCCGAGTACATGGTCTGTTACCAGGCGATCATGCGCCTGGGCGCCATCACCAGCGGCATCAACCCGCGTCTCGGTCGTGACGAGGTGGCGCACATCCTCGATCGATGCGAGCCGCGCCTCACAATCGTCGGTGATGGTGATGATCGAGGGCTGGCGTGGTTGGAGCTGCGAGAGGCGTGGGACGCAGACGCACCGCCACTGCCCGCGATCGACGCCAATCAGCCGACGCTCATCTGCTGGACGGGCGGCACGACCGGCCGGCCCCGCGGCGCGGTCTTCGACCACGAGAACCTGAAGGCCGTCGCCGCGGCGACCGGTGTGCTGTCGGCGCGGTTCGACCGGCGGCTGTCGCCGATTCCGTTCGCCCACGTCGGGACGATGACGCGCGCCTGGGACGAGATCAGCAAGGTGATCACGACGGTGATCACCCCGACGCCGTGGGACGCCGGAGAGAACCTGCGCCTTATCGAGCGGGAGCGGGTGACCGTCGGTCAGGGAGTGCCGACGCAGTGGGAGCTCATGCTGCGCCATCCCGATAT
>JAFAUA010000565.1 GCA_019243595.1 Acidimicrobiia bacterium | reverse complement strand
AGGCGGGTCTCGGCGGGGTCGATGATGTCGTCGACCTGCGCATGGCCGGCGGCGATGTAGGGATCGATGGTCTTGCGGATCTCTTCGGCGTACTCCAATCGGCGCTGGGTGCGCTCGTCGCCCTCGGGGATCTCGGCCAGTTGCTTGCGGTAGATGATGTTGACGGCGCCGTCGGGGCCCATCACCGAGATCTCCGCCGTCGGCCAGGCGACGATGTAGTCGGCCTCGTAGGCCGTGCCGTTCATCACGAAATATCCGGCGCCGTAGGCCTTGCGCATGACGACCGTGATCTTCGGCACCGTCGCCTCGGAGATGGCGAACAGCATCTTGGCGCCGTGGCGGATGATGCCCTGCTTCTCGACCGCTGAGCCGACGATGAAGCCGGGGACGTCCATGAGGAAGACCAGCGGGATGCCGAAGGAGTCGCAGAGCCAGGTGAACCGGGCCGCCTTGTCGGCCGAGTTCACGTCGAGCGCGCCGCCGAGCACCATGGGCTGGTTGGCGAGGATGCCGACCGGCTCGCCGCCGATGCGGGCGAAGCCTGTGACGATGTTCTTGGCCCAGTCGGGCTTCATGGCGAAGAACTCGCCGTCGTCGACGACGGCCTGGATCACCTTGCGCACGTCGTAAGCCCGACGGGGCGCGGTCGGCACGATGTCGTAGAGCTCCTCGACCCGCCGGTCGACGGGATCGCTGGTCTGCTTGACCGGCGGTGCCTCCTGGTTGTGGCTCGGGAAGAACGAGAGGTACCGCCGGACCGTCGCCAGGCACTCGTGGTCGTCGGCGACCTCGAGATCGGCGACGCCGCTCACCCTGTTGTGGACGGCCGACCCACCCATCTCCTCCTCGGAGACGTCTTCGCCGGTCGCGGCCTTGACGAGGTGGCGGCCGCCCAACGCCATCGACGACGTGCCCTTCACCATCGGCACGAAGTCGGCCAGCGCCGGGATGTAAGCCGTGCCCGCCGCGCAGTGACCGAGCATGGCCGCCACTTGCGGGACCACACCGCTGAGCGTCACCTGTTCGCGGAAGAGGGCGCCGGCACCGGCGAACGTGGAGCCGGCCGACTGCTGGATGCGGGCGCCGGCGGAGTCGAGCAGCCACACGAGCGGGATGCGCCAGCGCAGCGCCAGCTCGCGCATGCGGGCCGTCTTGCGCTCGCCGACCGCTCCCATCGAGCCGCCCATGACCGTGAAGTCGTAGGCCATGACCCCGACCCGGCGACCGTCGATCTCGCCGATGCCGGCGACCATGCCGTCGGCGGCCAGGTGGTCGTAGCCGGCCGCGGCCAGGCCCGGGTCCATGTGGTCGGCGAGCAGGCCGTACTCGACGAACGTCCCGGGGTCGAGGAGCTCGTCGACGCGCTCACGCACGGGCTCCTTACCAAGCGACCGCTGACGCTCGATGCGATCGGCCCCGCCCATCCCGTACGCCCGCTCCCGGCGCTGGTTCAGGTCTTCGACGAGCGGCTTCCAGTCGTGGAGCTCGGGATTGTCAGCCACTCATCGACCTTTCCATTGGGGCTCGCGCTTCTCGGCGAAGGCGGCGATGCCCTCCGCCGCGTCCTCGGTCATGGCGTTGATCGTCAGCATGGTGTGCAGGTAGTTGAGGGCGGCTTTCGCGTCCTCGTCCCACACCGCGTAGAAGGAGTCGCGGCCGAGCTTCATGATCGCCGGCGACTTCGACGCCAGCCCGGAGGCCAGTTCATCGGTGGCGGCGTCGAGTTCGTCGACGGGCACCACCTTGTTGACAAACCCGATGCGCTCGGCCTCGTCAGCCTTGACCCGGCGGCCGGTGACCATCAGCTCGAGCACCTTCTTCGGCGGCATCGATCGCACGAGCGGCACGGTGATCATGTAAGGCCACAGCCCGACGTTGATCTCCGGCGTGCCGAACTGGGCGTCGTCCGCGGCGACGACGAGGTCGCACGCCAGCGCCAGGCCGAACCCGCCGGCCAGCGCATAGCCGCGCACCCGGGCGATCGTCGGTTTACCCAGCCCCCACATGTCGTGGAACAGGCGGGCGAGCTCGCCGCGAGCGTCGTGGGTCTCGACGAACGCGGCGTCGCCGCGCATGCCTGTCAGGTCGGCGCCCGCGCAGAATGCCTTGTCCCCCGCGCCCGTCAGGACGACGACCCGCACCGAGTCGTCGGCTTTGGCGTCGGCCATGGCCTTGCGGAGACCGGTGATGACGTCCCATGACATCGAGTTGCGCCGGTCCGGCCGGTTGATCGTGACCCGCGCGATGTGGTCACGAACCTCGTAGAGCAATGCCGCGTCTGCCACGGACGGGCAGGGTACTTTTCAACTCAGATGAGGTTCACGTTGATCGCCGTCGGCGCCGGATTCGCGCTGGCGTTCCTGCTGGGTGGGCGGTTCCGCTTCCTGCAAGATCGTGAGATGCGGCTGTGGGCTCTTCTGCCGCTCGGTCTCGCCCTCCAATTCGCGGCCGTAAGCAGCGCCGGGGGCACGTGGCCGTTCCTCCTCGTCCTGCTCGGCTTCGCCTGTCTGTTCGCCTTCGCGGTGGCCAACCTCGCCGTCACGGGCTTCTGGATGATCGCCCTCGGCCTCTTCCTCAACGCCTTCGTCATCGGCCTCAACCATGGGATGCCGATCGGGAAGAAGGCGCTGGCCCATACCGGCAACTACGCCAGCGTGTACCCGGCCCTCCACCACGTCCAGCGCTCGTCCGACAAGCTGCTGATCCTCGGCGACGTCGTGCCGATCAGTCCCATCGGCGAAATCATCACCTTCGGCGACCTGATCCTCGCCGTTGGGATCGCCGACGTCCTCGTCCACCTCATGCGCCCACCCAAGCGCAGGCGCGACGAGGAGGACGACGACGAGGAGAACCGGCTGCTACCGCTACTCGACGACGTCGTCCACGCGTAGCGACCCGAGCCCGACCGCCCACGCCCAGACGCAGGCCGCCAGCCCGACGCACGCGGCCACAACGAAGAGGGTCTCCGATCCGTCGGTGCGAGCCAAGGCGCCGCCCGCGACGTAGGCGATCGGGATGACGCCGAACAGCACCATGCGAGTCGCCATCGTGACCCGGCCGAGAAGCCGGACCGGGAAGCGACGTTGGCGCAGGGTCGACCAGTGGCTGATGGCGAGCACGCTGCCGACACCAGCGGCGAGATAGGTGAAGACGACCGTGATCCTCGACGGGAACAGCCCGGCGAGCAGCACGCCGACTCCGAACACCAAGACCCCGAGGATCATGGCGTCGCCTCGCGTCCGCTGGGTGCGATCAAGGAGCCAGGCGGTGAGGACGCCCGCCGCGCCACCGAGCCCGAAATACGCACCGATCCCGAGCTTCGAGAGGTGGAGGACGGTCTCGGCGTAAGGAATGAACTGTGCCTCGACGGCTACAGCCATGACGTTCATGGCGGCGATGAGTGTCACCGCCTTCATCACGGCCTTGTCGACCCACACACTTCGGAGGCCTTCTCTGATGTCGGACCCCATCGTCGTGGGACGACGCTCGGGAGCTGGCTCGGCGCGGAAGGCCCCAACCCGGTTGATGCCGAAGGCTGAGAGGACGAAGGTCAGCGCGTCTGCGCCGAACGCGAGCCCAATGCTGAGGCTGGTGAGCAACCCGGCTAGCGCTGGTCCACCCGCGTTCCCGACAGCTTCGGACCCACTGAGGCGCCCATTGGCCTTGAGCAACTCGCGGCCGGACACGACAAGCGGGAGGGCGCCGCCGGCGGCCGCGTCGTGGAGAATCCCGAAGGCGCCGAGGAGGAACGCGGCCGCATAGACCGCCACGACCGGATATGCCGACGAGGATGTCGCGACCATGGCGGCCAGCGAGGCGAGCACGAAAGCGCGAACGATGTCGGTAACGATCAAGACCGGCCGACGGTGCAGCCGGTCCGCAAGTGCGCCGGCGTACAGGCCGAAGATGAGCGTCGTCGCGGCCTGCATCGATGCAGCGATGCCGACGTCGAGCGCGCTCTGCGTGCGAGCGAACACGGCTATCGGGAGAGCCACCAGCGTGAGCTGGTCCCCGAAGATCGACACCGTGTACGCACGCCAGAACCAAGAGAAGTCACGGCCTCGGACTGTGCGTTCCGTAGAGGCGGCCGCTTCTGAAGACGACATCCCTTCGCGGACCACTCCTACCGGCTCAGCCATGGTGGGCACCGGACGCGGCCGCGGCTTCGATCAGGGGCGCGCCACTCGCGATGGCTCGATCCACAACGGCGGGGTCCTCCTCGAGGACCTGCCGAAGCACCAGCGCAGCGGCGGCCCCGTACGGGTCGTCACTGTGATTGAAGTTGATCAGCTGCAGCGCACCTAACGCCCTGGCCGGGTCCTCGAGCACGAGCTGGTCAAAGGAAGTGGCGATCCGAACGACGGCCGCCTCCCGGCTGGTGATCTCCAAGGCGTGCACGCTCTCAACGAGTTCGCCGACGTCCGACAGGAACTCGGTCTCGCGCAGGATGTCGCCACCCTGCTTGGCAAGGCGCATCCGGTCCTCGTACGTCCTGGCCTCTTCGGGATTGTCGAGTGTCACGTACCCGATGTGGTGCAGCCTCGCCGCTGTTGCCACGCGCTCAATGGCGTCGCTCGTGAGCCCGAGCTGTCGAGCGAGCGCAACGGCGTACACGGCCGACCGCTCGCCGTGGCCCATCGGCGTCACGCCCGCCACTTCGGGGACGATGCTAAGCGCCTTGATCGTCTGTTGGTACGCCTCTCGGGCCGCTGCGTACCGGTCGAACGCGAACTTCGTCATCAGCAGCGGGACCAACGCGACGGTGGCCATCCACGGGTCTTTCTCGAACGCCACGGTGATCAGTCCGGCGGCGCACAGCAGTGAGATGTGAACCGGCCACGCTTCGCGAACGTGCATCGGAGGCGCGGTCGCGGTCGGGAGCACCGACCGACCGACGAGCTCGACAACGAGGAAGACAGCTCCGGCAACGCTGGCGTGAACCAGAAGCAACTCCGCCGACGAACCCGGCACGAGGGCGCGCATGCCCACCACGGTGAGCCCGCACCCACAACCGGCGACAAGCCAGCGGACCGCTCGGCGCACTGCGTCTTCGAGGCCGTGACGGATCACGAGTGCAGGAAGGGTGACCAGCAGCGCCAGCGCGAGCACTGAGAAATATGTGCCGGCGTTGGCGAGCGCAGCGACCGAAATGGCGAGTGCGTAGCCCAGTGGAACACTCCCGACCGGCGCCTCGACAACGACGAGAAGTGTGGCCCCTACCAGTACGCCGACGGCGGCGACGACGAGGCCGTCGATGCCCTTGATGTCGCCGAGCAGTACCAGCGCGCCTGCGACCATCAGGAGCAGTTCGGCCGCGATGCGCCGCTCGGGCGGG
>JAFAUA010000366.1 GCA_019243595.1 Acidimicrobiia bacterium | reverse complement strand
CGGCGGGTGCCGGAGCAACGAAAAGGAGGAGGGATACGCCGGCGAGAATCCGCCACCGCATACTCCATCCTTACCGCAGCAACCCCGATTTCATGAATCAGGGCCAATGCTGAGGGGCGTCTGAGCTGTCACGTTTCGCCTCCCGCATCCGTCATCGCCCGTGTACGCACGCAACGGGTAAGAGGGAAAGGACAGCAATGAACGCAGCGGTCAGTGCCATCACGCTCGGTGTCGCCGACATCGACCTGAACAAGAAGTTTTACGAGAACGGGTTGGGCTTCCGCATCGACCAGGACGCGGGTGGGTTCGTCGCCCTTGGCCGAGACGGCGTCTCGACCATGGTCGGCCTGTACACCGTCGACGCCCTGGCGGCCGACGCCGGGGTCGACGCCGACGGCGGCGGGTTCCGCGGCGTGGCCTTCTCCTACATCGTCGAGGAGGCCGAAGGCGTCGACGCCGTGATGGCGTCGGCCGAGAAGGCGGGCGCCTCGGTCATCAAGCCGGCGCGCAGCCAGTTCTGGGGCGGCTACAGCGGCTACATCGCCGATCGCGACGGCCACCTCTGGAAGATCGCGTCCAACCACAAGCCGTCGTTGTTCCGGGGCAAGGGACCGGTGCCGGCGACGCTGCCCGCGCCGACCGAGACGCACGTGACGCTGGCGTGCCGGGACGTGAAGCAGTCCAAGGCCTTCTACGCCGACGGTCTGGGCTTCCTCGTCGACAAGTCGTTCGGCAAGTTCGTCAGCTTCAAGGCCGAGGACACCGCCACGCGCCTGTCGCTCTACGGCTGGGATGCGCTGGCCGACGACGCGGGCGTGAAGCCCGACGGCCACGGCTTCCGGGCCACGACGCTGTCCTACATCGCGCCGTCGCCCGACGAGGTCGACGAGGTGCTGGCCGCCGCCGCCAGCGCGGGGGCGACGACGACCGAGCCGACGAAGGCCGGTTGGGGCTACAGCGGCCACTTCACCGACCCGAGCGGTCACCTCTGGAAAGTGGCGTCGGGCGCATGACGTTCGACCTGCGACCGATCGGCCTCGTGGAGTCGACGCTGCGGGACTTGCAGGACGCGCCGCCCCAGGGCGACGAAGGTGCACCGGAGGCCTGGCTCGTGATCGAGCCGAGGGTCGCCGACGGCTTGGAGGGACTGGCCGTCGGCGACCGGGTCGTGGTGCTGACGTGGTTGGACCGGGGCAACCGGACCGTGCTGCGCACCCATCCCCGCGGCGACCTCACCCGCCCCGAGCAAGGCGTGTTCGCGACCCGCTCGCCCGATCGGCCCAATCCCATTGGTCTGCACGAGGTGACGGTGCTCTCCATCGACGGACTCCGCATCCGGGTCGATCACCTCGAGGCGCTGGACGGCACACCGGTCGTCGACCTCAAGCCGGTGTTGGGCGGCGTCGACGAGCGATGAGTCCGGTGCCGTGCGGTCGTCGTATCGATATGACGTACTCGCACCCCACCACCCTGCAGAGCCTGGCTGCTGATCGGCAGGCTCGGCTCCGGCACCAGGCCAACATGCGCCGCCGGGTCCAGCGCCTGCGCCGCCGTCTGGCCAACTGCGCCTAACTCGGCCCTAGGCTTGGCCCGATGGTTGAGCCTGTGACTCCGTCCGAGGGCTGGGGCTGCCTGCACCTGTTCTGCCTCGTCGGCGACGACGCCGACCGCCAGGCGGTGCTCGCAGCGGTGAAGTCGGCGCACGAGGACGAGCACCAGGTCGTGCCGTTCGCCGTGCTGGGACACAAGGCCGACCTCGGCTTCATGGCCATCGGCCCCGACCTGTGGCGGCTACAGCAGTTCCAGAGCGACCTGCGCGGGGCGGGCCTGGAGTTCGTCGACTCCTACGTCAGCCTCACCGAGGTCAGCGAGTATTCCAAGGGCATGCCCGAAGAGCTCCTCGAGGCCCGGCTCCACCCGCACCTGCCGCCGCCCGACAAAACGGCGATCTGCTTCTACCCGATGTCGAAGAAGCGGGACGTGGGGGCCAACTGGTTCACGCTGCCGTTCGAGGAGCGCAAGGAGCTGATGTTCGGCCACGGCAAAGTGGGCCGGGAGTTCGCGGGCCGCATCCTGCAGCTGATCACCGGCTCGGTCGGC
>JAFAUA010000351.1 GCA_019243595.1 Acidimicrobiia bacterium | reverse complement strand
CATCTGCTGCATCGCCCCGTTGGCGTCGGGCAGCGCCTTGGTGCGGGTCCACGAGTACGCGGCACCCCGAGGATCACGGATCAGGTGGGCGAAGCGCACATCGAGGCCTGGGACCTGCCCGACGACGAAGCCGTAGGACGGCAGCTTCGAGGAGTCGACGATCAGCTCGCAGCCGGATACCTCAGCGATGGCCCGGTACAGCTTCGAAAGCGTCCGGAGGTACTCGGCGGACACGGCGCCACCGCCGGTGGTGAGGATCCTCGGCACTTGGCGCAGCCTCGTCAGCGCCCACTGTTCGGCGACGAGGCTCTGGGCGTCGATGTGTGCGGCACCGCCGAAGCCGCGGTCGATCACCTCGGTCCAGAACGGGCACTTGCTGAACGGTTCGCCGCAGCCGCAGAGGCGGTCCTCGAGGAGCCCGCGCTGCCACACGTACCGAAGCTCGCCGCCGGCGAAGACACCGCCGGAGCCGTCGAGGATGCGGGCGAGGAGCGTCGACCCGCTGCGGCCCGTGCCGGCGATGTAGAGCACTCGCGTCTTCACGATGTCACCAGTCTGCGCCGGCCCCGCAGCGCATCAAGAATCAGCCGGTCGTCGCTGGTGATGCCAAGGGCGGCAACGACCGCCACGTAGGTCACGCAGAGGGCCACGCCACCGAGCAGCAGGGTGCCCACCTCGACGACGCCCCGCCACTCGCCGATGGCGTAGGTCACGACGCCGGCGGCGATGGCGGCCACCAGCGCCTTCGCCTCGCCGATCCCGAACGGCACCATGCCGAGTACCTGCTTCACCTGCACGACGCGAAGGACGTTCACCAGGGCGAGCGAGATGGCCCACGCGTAGGCCGATCCCACGATGCCGTGGTGGGGGATCAGCCAGATGTTGAGGGCGACGTTGGCGACAAGCACGAGCACGTTGTCGAAGAGGCTGTAGCCGGGACGACCGGACATGTTGAGCATGAGACCGCACGGCCCGGTGGCGCTGTCGACGAGCTTGCCGATCGAGAGGACGATCACGACAGTGACTGCGGCCTCCACGTCGAAGCGGTGACCGAACAGCGACAACAGCTCCTTGGGCATGACGACGCACAGGACGAATGCGGGCAGCGACAGGCGCAGGATCCAGCTGGTCGCCGCCACGTACGTGTCCCGAAGACTCTTCATGCGGTGACGCTGGTACAGGTCGGCGATCCGGGGCGCGAAGGCGGCGTTGACCGGGGTCATCACGAAGGCGGCCAGCATGACCATGCGGGTCGCCACCTGATAGAGCCCGACGTCGGAGCTGGTCTTGTAGGCGCCGAGCAGAATCGTGTCGGCCCAGATCAGACCGGCCGAAGCGAGCGACGCCATCCAACTCACGACCGAGAACACGAACAGCTCCCGGATGTCGTAGCGCGGTGCCTCATGGGGAATGCGCATGAGCCGCCAGAGCGCGATCGCGGCGAGCACGGCGCCGACGTAATTGGACGCGACCAGGGCGACCAACGCTCCGCGTAGGCCCCAGCCCATCGCCAGGGCGCCGCCCGTCAGTGCGAGCCGCAGCCCGGGCTCGAGGATCAGTCCGACTGTCGCGTAGGGCTTCATCGTCTTGAACCCCTGCGTCGCCGAGAGCGCAGCGTCGATGAAGACCGACGCGGGCAGCGTCGCCGCGACGAAGCGAAGGGCGACGCCGACGTTGTGGTCGCCGAACACGCCGTTGGCCAGCGTCGACGAGAGCGCGAACAGCGCGACGCCGAGGACGGCCGACCCTGCCGCGCTCAGGCCCAGTCCGAGGCGGACGGTTCCCCGTACTGCACCCCATTGGCGTTCGGCGAGGTGGACGGCGACGAATCGCGTCAGCCCGGCGCGGAACCCGCTGAGGGACAGCAGCCCGAGGAGCGTGAGGAAGGCGAAGCCCTGGGCGTAGACGCCGACGTCGGCCTGGCCGAGCGTGCGGGCGAGCACGAGGGTGATGAGAAAGAAGGAGGTCTGGCTACACAGCTGGCCACCGATGTTCAGTGCCCCGCCCCGGGCGATACCGAGGATCTCCCGCTCCGACTCCTCGGCCTCGTCGACCCCGTCGACCTCGTCGACCTCGTCGTCCGGGGGCGGCGGGGGCGTGGCCACTCCAGTCATGGACCCGCCCACCACACGTGTTCGCCGAGCAACGCCGCCAGCCGTTCGTTGTGCGGGCGGAAGTGCGCCGTGAGCCGGGCCCGAGCCGTGTCGGTCATCTGGGCGTCGGAGGCCCGCCGTGTGTACCGCGGGTAGGCCGCCAGGTCGAACGACGACAGGCCGAGGAAGCCGAGCGTGCGCTCGTAGGTCTCTCTCGGCTTCTTGTAGAGGTCCTCGCTGCGCAGCACGAGCACCTGTTCTCGGCGGTAGTGCGTCAGCCAGCGTTCGAGCTGAGCCGCGTACTCACCTCGCGCCGTGTACGACCAGAGCCTGTGGGGGTCGCTGGAGTATGTGGCGTCCGCACACAGCCGCTCCTCCGCGCCGGCGAGACGCTCGGGCTCGGCGTCGAGGGCCGCCTCGAAGCCGAGATGCTCGAGGCCGCGCGACGCGTTGTGCTGCCACTGCGAGAATGCGCGGGTCACGGGGTCGCGCAGCAGGGCGATCACCTTGGCGTTGGGGACCGTCCTCGCCGCCCGCTCGGCTGCCGCCGGATGGAAGAGGTAGTAGGGCGTCGCCTCGAACGTGTGGCGCGTGCGGCTGGCGAAGGGGAAGTGGGTGCGGTACCAGCCGTCGCCCTGTGCGTAGTTGAGCGAGAAGTACTGGATCTCCTTGCGAACCGGTGGCTTCACCGCCGGGTGTTCCGCCAGATAGCGGAACAGCGATGTCGTACCGCTTCGCTGGGCGCCGACGATCAGGAAGTCCGGCTCAGCCCGCAGCCGGGCCGTCGGGCGCCTGACGAGGACGCGGGCCGTGGTCAGCGGCCGTCGGATGGACCGCGGGAGGCCGCGGCTACCCGCGCCGTTGGCGTCTGGCTTGGCTGTGGGCGGGACGTGAGTCCCGTCGACACTCAGACCCGTGACGGGAACGGGTCCTGCGTGGATCCGGGCTTCGTCCATTCGCCGGGCACCTCAACGGTCGCCGGCTGGCGATACCGCTCGAGCAGCTCGAGGGCGGCCACGATGCCGAGCGCCAGGAAGAGGCCGGCGAACAACGACACGCCGCCCTTCTGCACGACATCGCCGATGACCGAGACGGAGTGCACCTTGCTGATCGACACCACCTGCTTGGGGTCGGCGGCCTGGAGCTGGCTCTGGGCCTGCTGCAGCGACTGCTGCGCCTGGTTCAGCTGGGTGACCGCTGCGTCCTTCTGGGTCTGCAGTGCCGTGTACTGCTGCACCTGCGGGGCGATGGCGGCCAGCTGGCCCTTCATCTGATCGATCTGAGACTGCAGGTGGGCGGCGGTAGCGCCCTGGCCGTTGGCCAGCGCCTGGGCCTGCGCGCTCTGGAGGCTCGCGATGGCCTGGGCCCGCACCTCATAGTCCTTGTCGGGGACGACGAGGCCGGTGCTCTTGCCGAGGTCGGCGATCTGCCCTTCGATGTTCGCCAAGTTCGCCTTGGCCGAGTCGACCGGGCCCTGGGCCAGCTGCACCTGCGTCTTGAACAAGAAGGAGATGGTGTCTGCGGCTGCGGCCTGGGCGACGGGGAAGGCGTCCTTGCGCTTCGCCGTCTTGTAGACGACCTCCATGATGCTGCTAGTGCCGACTTCGTTCGCCGATGTCCCCGACTTGATCTGGTTCTTGGCGACGCCGGTCTCGCGAGCCACTTGGTCGACCACTGGCGGCGAGTTCACCGCGGCGGTGAAGTTGGCGACGAACGACTTGGGTCCGTTGGCGCCGCTGTACTGGTTGGCGCTGGCTCCGCCGACGAGGGCGGGGGCAGCGACGGTTGCGGTCGCCTGGTACTGCTTTGGCTTGACCACGATCAGCCCGACGACCAGCAGGACGGCGACGGCGGGGACGGCGATGAGGATGTTCTTCCGCCGCTTGAGAATGTCGAGATAGTCCCTGAGTTCCACGTACTTCTCCTGGTTCCTCGCCGGGGTGGCCGTAGGGGAACCGGCCGCCCACACGTTACCCCGCCGTTAGGCGGGACCGGGTGCCGGAAGAAGGTCCATCGACTCCCGACGATTGGCGATGTTGAGGATCGCCGAGGTACACGCCGCGAAGGCGATGAAGTACCAAAGGTTGACCACGTTCGAGGTCACGTTGGCGACCAGACTGACGGCGATGAAGGCGAACGCACAGCCGAGAAAACCGGCGCTGACCCCCTGTTCGAACGTGCCCTTCTTCGTGCGTTTGACGGCTCGCCAGCCCAGCGTCACAAGGGACGCCAGCACCGCCAGATAGGCCGCTAACCCGACGAGTCCGGTCTCCACGTAGGCGCGGATGAAGTCGTTGTGGGGCTGCTTGGCCTGCGTGGTGTTGGCCTTCGTCTCGTTCAGCCCGATGCTGGTGATCGGGTTGGAGTTGGCCAGGGGAAGCACCTCGGTCCAGTACGAGAGCCGCCACGCCAAGGTGTTACCGCCGTTGCTGCCGCCAGTCTGGGCGAGCTGCTTGGACTGATACTGCGTGAGATCGCTGAAGCGTCCCGAGAGCGAGGGCACGACGAGGAGGCCGCACATGCCGACGACGAAGAGGGCGCCGACCAGTCTCTTGCTTTGCACGAGCCCGACGATGAACAGGCCGAGCGCGGTCGCGACCAGCGCGCTGCGCGTGTAGGTGAGGAACAGATACACAGACGACAGGCTCAGCATGACGACGAGGGCGTTGCGCCACTTGCGTTCGACATGTGGGTAGATGGCGGCGCCCATGATGATCATCAGCATGAGGAAGCGGCCGAAGTCGTTCGACTGGTTGAACGTGCCGGAGATCCGTGTGTAGCCGCCCTTGACGTCGGAATGCGGGTGGCCGGTGAGGAACCCGTACGTCGTATACATCAGCGGGATCACCGCCGCGAAGAGGCATGCGGCGAGGATCTGCTTCGCCCGGGTGAGGCTGGTGATCATCTGCTCGAGCACCGTGAACATGGCGACGATGGCGCAGATGCGAAGGGTCTCGAGCGCACTCGAGGTGATGTTGTTGGACCCGATCACGCTCACGGCGCCCGCAGCCAGGAAGAGCACGAGCGCGCGCCGCAGCGGTGACCCCGGCAGGGACCCCTGATGGCGATGCTGGGCGGCCAGCCAGACGCCGGCGGCGAGCAGGAACAGAACGGCGAGGATGCTCGACGGGTCGAGCGCTCGCGACGACGCCCCGACCGACGTCGTGCCCGCAGTGCGCTGGCTGAGCTTGGCCAAGTCGAGGCTGGCCCGGGTGACCAGCATGACGACCACGTAGATCTGGAATCTGGTGAGGGCCAGGACGCCGAGGATCAGGCCGGCGCCGATGGCGACAGGGAGCACGACGGCGCTCTTCGACCCGTTCCCGGCGCCCATCCCGGCCGCCGCTGCGAGCGCCGCGGCGACGACGACGGCGGCAACGGTCGCGATCCTCTTCCAGTCGACGAAATGGGCGGTCGTGAGTTCGGCGGTGGCCATCGGAAGGTGCTACGACTAGGGCGGTCCCGGACCGCCCGGCGAGTGCGTCATGCTATCGGCCGGCCGGGAAGGGTCCTGGCACGGAAAATGGAAATTCTCGACTACTTCAAGGCCATCGGCAGGCGCTTCTGGGTGCTTGTGCTGGTGCCCCTCGTCGCCGGCGTCGTGCCACTCGCGTACTACGTGCTGCGCCCGACGCAGTACGCGGCCACGGCCACGATCGTCCCCACGGCACTGGTGGGCGGGGTGCGAACCAACCAGTACAGGGGATCCGACGCTGACAAGTTCTTCGTCAACAACTTGACTGGGGCCCTGCGGACGAATCGGCTCGTCGATCAGGTCGCAAGCGAGACGGGCGTCCGGGCGCCGCAGGTTCGCAGCGGGCTCAAGGTCGGGCAGGTGGGCGCAAGCGCCTTCGTCCATGTCACGTACACCACGACCAAGAAGAAGCAGGCGGTCCGCGTCGTCACTGCTGCTGCTGCTGACGCCCTCCATTTCCTGTTCCAGAGCCAGTACGACGTCGCCAAAGGCGACGTCGACGCCGCCCAGAAGCAGGTCGACCAGGCCGAGGACGGCCTCAACGCCATCAGCGTGCAGACCGGCGGGCGGACGCCAGAGGACGCCTATGCCGCGCTGTCGCGAGGGCTCCCGGCCCTCCAGGCCACGGCGGCGCGCGCCAAGGACGCGGCCGGGGCCGCCCAGGTCAACCAGCAGGTGGCGGCCCTGCAGACGCAGCTCGCCAACGTCAGCAAACTCGAAGGTCAGTATCTGACGCTCGTCGACATGCGCCGGCGCGCCGTCAACCTTCGCAAGGTCGCCGAGCTGCGTGAGCGCGACGCAGCGCTGCAGCTTGCGGCAGCCTCCCCGCAGGCGGCCCTGGTCGTCGGCAAGGTCCACCGATCGTTCCCCTACACCGACGTCCTGACCATCGCGGGCGGCGCGGCGGCGGGCGGCCTGTTCGTTGCCGTCGGATACCTGTTCGGGCGCGAGGTCTGGGATGGCCTCCGCAGCCGCGGACCACGTCGCCGTCCCGAGGCGGTACCAGCGACCAGCTGACGCTCAGGGCGCCTGCACGCCGGCCGTGGCGTCGAGGCGGGCCCCGAGGTCCTCGCAGAGTCGGCGGACTCGAGCATCGAGCTCGAGCGGCGCCGCGTCCCTGGGGGGACGACGTTCGATGTGGGCGGCCAGGCCCGGCTGCCACGCCAGATCGAGAAACGACGCCAGCGCCTTCGTTCCCGCGTCGGGGTCGGCCACCAGGGCGTCGTAGCTCGACAGCAGCACGTCGGCGCGGCGGTCGAGACCCAGGTCGAAGAAGAGCTGGTTGCGCACGTACCAGAACAGGGCGGCCGCCGACGCCGGATCCATAGAGGTCCAGTCGAAGCTGCGCAGTACCTCCAGGCTGTCGCCGGACAGGCGCTGGGCCTGCCACAGGTCGTCGCCCCGGCCGGCCGCGATCTCGGTGAGCACGCGCAGGTTGGTGTCGCCGAACTTGGCGAGCGCTGAGCGCACCCGGCCGTCGACGCTGCGGTAGGCCCAGATTGCGCGCCCAGCGGTGGGTGTGTCGAGGGCGAGCAGCTCGTCGACGCGGTGCGAGTCGCATAGCGGCTTGAACAGCACGTAGCGGTGGCGGCTCTTGACGACGATCTCGCGCACTACGGCGTCGGATCGAAGGCGGAAGCGATTGAACGCGTTGCCGTCGTTCTCGTTGTGGACCTCGACTTGGGGGCTGTCCTCGAGCCCGCGCACGACCATGTTCGTTCCCGAGCGCTGCACGCCGACGAGCCACACCGGCATCGCTGTGCCGGCTTCGACACCGTGCGTCCGCCGCCACCGCCACTTGCGCCAGGCTCTGCTTGTCCTGGCGATCGGTCGGAGGTCGTCCTCCTCGACGAGCGAGGCCAGTCCGTCCTGGCGCGCCCAGCGCAGGTGCCGCGCCGCCTTTTCGCTGAACTCGCCCATTCGGTCGATCAGGCTCGCGCGTGGGCGGCCGCGATCTGGGCGAACACCGTCCCGCTCTGGCGCACGTGCCCGTCGGGATCGACGAGGCCGAAGCGCAGCTCGTTGGCGTTGCGACCACTCGGGTTGTAAGCGAGAGGCAGCCAGATCACCCGCTGGACGCCGCCGCCGAGCAGCCCGCTGACCGCCCGTTGCAGCTCATCGGCGTGGGTGCCCTCGTCGCTCGGCGCGTCGGGCCAGAACTCGCCGACCTCCCACGCCTGGACCGGCAGCGCGCTGGGCAGTGACGCGCGCAGCATGTCGGTCAGCGCGGAGACGTTGTCGTACCGCTCGTAGAAATGGAGCTGGAAGTCGTCCACGACCTTGTCCTGGGCCAGGCGCACGGTTACGTCGAAGTACTCGAGGTTGCGGACCGCCTGGCCGCTGCTGAGCACGTTGCGCAGCTCGCTCGGGTCGCTCACTTCGGGAAGCTGCTGGGCCCGGACTGGAAAGCGACGGGCGTAGTAACGCTGATAGGCACTGACCGCCTCGGCGTCCTTCCCCTGGTCGAGCAGGTGCCGGGCGATGGCGTCGCCGTACACCGTGCTCCCGAGACCGCCGTCGACGACGCGCGCCTGCGCGTCGGCGCCATGGATGGCGCGGCCGGCGGCCGTCACGAGGGTGACGTACTCGGCGCTCGTGCCCGCCCAGTGGAGCGGCGCGTTGACCTCGTTCTCGATGGCGTACTCGTGCACGCCGAGAGGTGAGAAGTGCCGCACCGTGTCGACGAGGAACGCCTCGTACTTCGCCATATCGACGGGCATCGACGACACGTCCTTGCGGGCTCGACGCCGGCGACCCGTGTCACCGTTTGAATCGACGGTTGCCCAGCAGGCGCCTGTCCGGATCTTGAGGTAGAGCTCGAACCCCATGGCGCGCGCGTTGTTGGCGACCGAATCGACCGACGACCAGTTGCGCTTGCCCTCGGTGGGCTCCACGTCGCACCACGCCACGTCGTAGAAGGTCGCCCCACCCGAGAGCGACGCCAGGTACGGCTTGAAGGCGTCGAGCCTGGTCCAGTCCCATTTGGCGCCCAGCGGGTTCGGTCTGCCCAGGGCCGGAGGCACCGACGTCTTCGTTTTCGGACCGGCGGTGCCGCCGCCCGAGCTGCAGGCCGTGGCCAGCACAGCGAGGGCCGCGAGCACAGCGCCGAGGCGCCGCAACGATCTCGTAACAGCCGGCGCGTCGATCGTAACTACCAGGAAACGCTTCGGAAACATGGCTTCCCTACGGTCGCCGACATGCGACAGAAACTACGGCGGTTAAGGGAAGAGAAGGACACGCGGAAGCTGATCGCGGTCATTCTCGGGGGCAAGATGCTGGGCATCGTCGGCGTCCTGGGCGCCATGAAGGCGTTCGCCTGGCTGTTCGAGAGCGCAGCGTGGGCGCAGGGCGCGGCGCCGATCGTGCACAAGGCGAACGACTTCGTGAGCCCGGTGAACACGATCTGGGTGCTGGTGACCGCGTTCCTCGTGTTCTTCATGCAGGCGGGCTTCATGGGCCTCGAGGCGGGCTTCGCCCGCTCGAGGGAAACCGTGAACGTGCTGTTGGAGTGCGTGTTCGACACGTGCCTGTGCGGGATTCTCTACTGGGCCATCGGCTTCGCCTTCCAGTTCGGCGCCGGCAACGGGCTGATTGGCCACCAGTACTTCTTCCTGCACGGCATGACCGCCGCCTACGGGTCGACCAAGGTGGCGTTCCTGGCGTTCTTTCTCTTCCAGTTCGCCTTCGCCGACACTGCGTCGACAGTCACGTCGGGCGCAATGGTCGGCCGGACGTCGTTCAAGGGCGACATCATCTACAGCACCCTGGTGTCGGGCTTCATCTACCCGATCTTCGGCCACTGGGCCTGGGGTCCGGGCGGCTGGTTGCAGAACGGCAGCGGCTTCCTCTTCAAGCACCTCGGTACCGGCGGGGCCTTCTTCCGGGACTTCGCAGGCTCGACCGTCGTGCACACCGTCGGCGGCTTCATCGCCCTGGGCGGTGCCATCGTCCTCGGCCCGCGCATCGGCCGGGTGTTCAAGCGCGACGGCGGCGGTCCGCTGCCTCCGCACGACCTGACCATCGGCGCCATCGGCGGTGTGATCCTGTGGTTCGGCTGGTACGGGTTCAACCCGGGTTCGACCCTGTCGGCCATGGACTGGCAGGGCATCGGCCGAGTGAGCGCCAACACCACATTGGCGGCGTGCGCCGCCGGGATGGCAGCGGTGCTCTTCGTCTACCCACGCACGAAGAAATGGGACCTCGGCATCTCGGTGAACGGCTTCCTGGGAGGTCTGGTCGCCATCACGTGTCCCTGCTACTGGGTCTCACCAGCAGGAGCCATAGCCATCGGCGCGGTGGCCGGCATCGTTGTGCCCCTGGGCATCGACTTGCTCGAGCACTGGCGGATCGACGACCCGATCGGGGCGTGGCCCGTCCACGGGCTTGCAGGGATCTGGGGCACGTTGAGCCTGGGGCTGTTCGCCGTGGGCAGGTACGGCGTCCCGACGGCCGACGGCGTGGACAAGTCGACCATCGTCAAGGGTCTGCTCTATGGCGGTGGAACGGCGCAGCTCAAAGCGCAGGCCATCGGGAGTGCCACATGCGTGGTGGTTGTGCTCGGCGCGACCTTGATCATCATGTACGCCATCAAGGCCATCAGGGGCTCGTGGAACCTGCGCCTCGACAAGGAGGGCGAGCTCGAGGGTATGGACATCTACGAGCACGGCACGCCCGCCTACCACATGGAGTTCGGCCAAGGTGTCAGCTACACGACACTGCTCGGCTCGGGACGAGACCTGAGCACCGTCGACAGAGCGACAAGCGCACCAGTTCCGGCCGACCGAGAACCCGTCTAGGACGCAAGGAGAAAGCGTGATTCATCTCGTCACAGCGGTTGTGAAGCCGTTCAAGCTCGAGGAGATCAAAGACGCTCTCCGCGGCGCCGGGATCGTCGGCATGACGGTCTCGGAGGTGCAGGGCTACGGCCGTCAGGGAGGCAAGAGCGAGACCTTCCGGGGCGGCGAATACCAGGTCAGCTTCGTTCCCAAGGTGAAGATCGAGATCCTCGTCGAGACGCCCGACGTCGACAAGGTGATCGACATCATCGCCACCACCGGCCGCACCGGGAAGATCGGGGACGGCAAGATCTGGGCTACCGAGGTCGGCCGGGCCATGCGCGTGCGCACCGGAGAGGTCGGGACCGAAGCCCTGTAGCCATGAGGACATCGGAGGTCAGCGTGAGCGCCGTCGACCTCCGCGAACTGCGGGCGGGGTTGCTCGCCGCCGGCCTCGGTGGCCGGGCCTTCACGGAGGCCTACACCGAGGTGGTGGACGAGTGGCTCCGCCTGCTGTTCGCTCAGGTCCTCGACGGCGAGGAGGACGGCGTCGTGCTCCTGGCTGTCGGCGGCTACGGCCGTCGGGAGCTGTGCCCGGCCAGCGACCTCGACCTCGTGCTCCTGCACGAGCGAGGGAAGTCGGTCAGCGGTGTCGCCGAAGCGCTCTGGTATCCGGTGTGGGACGCCGGCCTGCACCTCGACCACAGCGTGCGAACGCCGCGAGAGCTCGTGGTCATGGCCGGCAAGGACCTCAAGGTCGCCCTCGGGCTGCTCACGGCCCGGCCCGTCGCCGGTGACACATCGCTCGCCGCACGCGCCCTCGAAGGCGTACGGCGGGACTGGACGAACCGCCCGCGGACATCGCTGGCGCGGTTGCGGGAGGCGGTGATGGAGCGCTGGGACGCTTCGGGCGACGTGGCGTTCCTTCTGGAGCCGGACCTGAAGCAGTCCCGCGGCGGCCTGCGCGACGTTGAGGCCCTCGGCGCCGCCGCACTGGCCACGCCGATCGCGGCGCCCGCGCTCGAGGACGAAGCGTTCGTCGCCGCCCACGACGTGCTGCTCGATGTGCGCGTGGCGCTCCACAGTGTCACCGGCCGTCAGGCCGACGTGCTGCGCCGCGAGGACCAGGCCGAGGTCGCCGAATGGTTGACGATGGCCGAGCGCGCCGCGCTCTCTCTCGCCGTCGCCTCCGCCGGGCGCCGTATCGCGTGGGCGGCCGAGGACACCTGGGATCGCATCGAGTCGTCCCTCGAAGGCCCAGGTCGGCGTGGTGGACGCGACGTCGCCGTCGAGCCCGACATCGTCCTGCGTGACGGCGAGATGGCGATCGAGGCGAGTGCATCGCCGGCGCTGGACGACTCGCTGCCGTTCCGCGTCTGTGCCGCGGCCGCGCGCGGCGGCGTACCGGTCGCACGCGACACGCTGCGGCGCCTCGCTCTGCAGCCGCCGGCGCCGTCGACGTCGGTCCGCTGGTCCGACGACGCGCGTCACGCGCTGGTGAGCCTGTTGGGGTGCGGCCCGGTGGCGGTGCGCCACATGGAGACGCTCGACGCCATCGGCGTGCTGACCCACTACCTGCCGGAGTGGGATGCCGTACGCAATCGCCCGCAGCGCGACGCCTATCACACGTACACGGTCGACCGGCACCTGCTCGAGGCCGCCGGCGGCGCCGCCGCACTCGTACGTAGCGTGCACCGGCCGGACCTGCTCCTCATGGGCGCGCTGCTGCACGACATCGGCAAGGGCGCCGCCTCTGGCGATCACACCTCGGCCGGCATGGCGATGATTGTCGACATCGCACGGCGCATGGCGTTCGACGAGTCTGATGTCGAGACGCTCGAGCTGCTTGTGCGCGACCACCTGCTGCTGGCCGAGACGGCGACCAGGCGCGACATCGACGATCCGGCAACGGTCGGGACCGTGGCGGCGCGTGTCGAAACCGTCGAGCGCCTCGAGCTGCTCGCCGCCCTCACGGAGGCGGACGCGCTGGCGACGGGACCCACAGCGTGGTCGAAATGGAAGGCCGAGCTCGTCGCCGAACTCGTGCTCCGCACGCGCGATCGGCTCGGCGGTGCGGTCCCCGAGCCGTTCCGAGAGTCGCCGACGCCGGAGCTCCGCCGTCTGATGGCTCGTCGCAAGCTGCAGGTCGTGCCCGACCGGGGCACGATCACCGTCGTCGCTCCCGACCAACCGGGACTACTCGCCGTTGTCGCCGGCACGTTCACGCTCCACCGCATCGGTGTGCGCAGCGCGGTGGCGACGAGCGAGGACGGGATGGCCGCCGACATCTTCTACGTCGACATGGCGCGCGAGGCCTTCCCGGACTGGGTTCGCCTGGAGCACGATCTGAGCGCCGCTCTGGAGGATCCGGCGCGCCTGCACGCTCGCCTCGTCGACAGAATGCGCTCGGTGCGGAGCTCGCGGCGGGCGGCGGTCGCCGGCACCGACGTCGTCGTCGACAACGACGCCACGCCGCGGGCCACGGTGCTCGAGGTGCGGACCGATGACGGACCGGGCGTGCTGCACCGTGTCGCCCATGTACTCGGCGAGCACGGCCTCGACATTCTGTCGGCCAAGGTCGAGACGCTCGGTCATGAGGTCGTCGACACCTTCTACGTACGCACCGCGTCAGAAGGCGCCAAGCTCACGGACCCCGTCGCTCTCGCGCGCGTCTGCGATGCCATCGTCGCCGGCGCCAACCCGGAGTAACTGTGGCGACCGAGGACATTGTCGAACCGGCCCCGCCGTCGGAAGTAGCCGTACGTCTCGTGCGCTGGCCCGAGGAAGCCGCTCTGCTCCAGCGCCTACGGTCCGAGGGGACGCCGCGGCTGCTGCTCGTCCGACGCGGGGCGCCTGCGCCCGAGATGGTCGGCTGCGAGGAG
>JAFAUA010000340.1 GCA_019243595.1 Acidimicrobiia bacterium | reverse complement strand
GACATCGGGGGCGTCGCCGCGCACCGGCTGGTCGAGCTGGGGATCTCACAAGCGCCCGAGGGCCGAGGAATCTTTCCGGGGATGAGCGTGACGGAGAACCTGGAGATGGGCGCCTACGCCCGGACCGGTGGTCGGGCCGAGCTGGCCGACGACTTCGATCGGGTGTTCCAGCTCTTCCCGCGGCTGCAGGAGCGGCGCAAGCAGCCGGGCGGCACGCTGTCGGGTGGCGAGCAGCAGATGCTCGCCATCGGCCGGGCTTTGATGGCGCGGCCGACGGTGCTCTTGCTCGACGAACCGTCGATGGGCCTGGCGCCCATGCTCGTCGCCCAGGTGTTCGACACCATCACCGAGATCAACCAGCAGGGCACGACGATCTTGTTGGTCGAACAGAACGCGGCCCAGGCCCTGCAGCGCGCCCACCGCGCTTACGTGCTCGAGACCGGCCACATCGTGAAGTCCGCGGACGCGAGCGTGCTCCTCGAGGACGACTCGGTGCGCGCCGCCTACCTCGGCGGTGACGTCAGCGCGTAGTACTGCCTAGCCTGCGTGGGCATGGCGGACGCGGCTGCGATTGCCTCGATCGTTTCCGCGGGCGGCACGCTCGTGCTGGCCGTCGCCACGTTCGCGGCCGTGCGCTCGGCGAACACGGCGGCCCGCACCGCCGAGCTTTCACTGATGGCGGGACTGCGGCCGTTGCTGACCGCATCTCGGACCACTGACCCGCCGATGAAACTGGTGTGGTCCGACAGCCACTTCGTTCGCCTCGACGGTGGCCGGGCCTACGTCAACAAGACAGAAGACGTGATCTACCTAGCGCTCGGCGTGCGCAATGCAGGCACGGGCATGGCGATCGTCCACGGCTGGGACCCTCGCGAGCGGGTGTTCCGTGAGGCCGACCACAACGAGCCCACCACCTTCCGCCGTCAGGGCATGGACATTTACATCCCTGCTGGCGAGCCCGGCTACTGGGAGAGCGCCATCCGTGAGCTCGACGACCCGACGTGCCACTGGCTCGGTCCCGCCATCGATGAGCGCCGCTCCTTCGCCATCGACCTTCTCTACGGCGACCAAGAGGGTGGCCAGCGTGTGATCAGCCGCTTCATCGTGATCCCCGCCGGCGACGACAACTGGTACACCCAGTCCGGCCGCCACTGGAACATCGACCGACCCGATCCCCGGTAGCGCCCGGAACTCAGTTCGAGGCGGCGAGGCGGTCCAGGGCTTCGCGGAGCGATGAGGCGCCGACGACACGCACGCCGCTGTCGGCCGCTAGGTAGACCTCCGACGTCGGCGACACCAGCACCTGCGCGCCCGCCCGTTGCGCCGCGATCGCCTTGTCGTCCACGAACCCGACGGGAATGACATCGCCCGCGGGATCGATTGCGCCGGTGGCGGCCACGGTCCGGCCGTGGGCGTGGTCGGCGCCGCTCAACATGTCCTCGATCGCCAGTGCGTAGACGAGTCCGCCCGACGGTCCGACCACGTCCCGATCCCGGAAGCGGACGGTGAACGGGAGCGCACCGGAGGCCGACGGACGGATGCCGAGGGCGGCGGCGGCTGCGAGTGCCGCGTCCTGCTGGCTCTTGGTGAACTGCCCGTGCAGCTGCCTCTCGACGTCGGGCTGTCCGCCGAGTGCCGTGACGTGCTCGACCGGCCTGTGGTGGCCGAGGATGGCGGCGGTGGCGAAGCTGAGCAGCGTCGGCCGTTCGGTGTGCACCATCACCAGCAGATACCGGCCGTGGATGGGGTGCACGGCGGCGCCCGAGATCTCGATGTCGTTGGCGACGTCGACGACCGGCCCCGGCCGGATCACCGCGTACGGCGGGTGGTACATGGCCGCTGCGCCCACCGCCACGGCGACAAACATGGCGATGGCCGCGAGAACATGCAGGACCCGGACACTGCGACGCCGGCGCGGCGGGCGGATGCCCGGCCACGTGTTGGACCCTTCCCGGCGCATCGACTGGATGCGGCTCGCCAGCTCCGCCCGCGCCGCGGCCACCAGCGCGGGCTGCGCGGCCAACGATGCGGCGAGCGTCTCGCGAATGGGGCGGACGTCGTCGACCAGGGGCACGAAGCGCTGGGCGCCGATCACCCAGGCGTGCACCGGCGTGATCGCCCGCACCGTCGCCGGATGGGCGCCCCGGCCGAGCAGCGGCACCTCGCCGTAGTGGTCGCCGGCGCCGACCACGCCGAGCAGGGCGCCGTTGCGCGCCACCTCGGCGACGCCCGAGCGGATGAGCAGGAACCATCCCGGCGTGCGCCCCTGTTCGGCGAGGAGCTCGCCGGGCGGGAACAGCACCTCGTCGGCGACGGCCGCCACCCGTCGGATCACCCACGGCGCACAGCCCGTCAGCAGCGGATGGGCCTGGAGCTGCGACCGCTTGAGCTGGTCGCGGTGGCGGTCGTGCAGGGCGTCGGCGACAGTCCGCACGCCCTTGCTCCTACTACCTCAGACCGACCCGGTCCAGAACTTCTTCGGGAAGCCCGATGAGCCCGGTGATGAAGGGCCCGAAATCAGCGTAGACGGCCGAGCCCTCGTCGAAGCGCATGCGGTAGACGCACTCCTTGAGGTCGACGGGGTCCTGGGCGAAGAGGGTGACGCCCCACTCGTAGTCGTCGAGGCCGACCGAGCCGGTGATCAGCTGCAGGATGCGGCCCGCGAACTCCCGGCCCACCTTGCCGTGGCCGAACATCAGCTCCTTGCGCTCCTCGAACGGCAGCGTGAACCAGTTGGCCCCGACATCCCGCTTCTTCGACATCGGGTAGAAGCAGATCGCCGTCTTGTCGGGCGGCGGCAGGTGCGGGTGGAGCCGAGCCTCGAGGAGCTCCTCGGGCATGCCCTTGGAGTACTCGCTGACCTCGGTGAGGCTGACGTAGGAGTCGACGAACTCCAGGCCCGCCTCGCGCAGCTCGTTCTGGAACTGCTGTAGCCGCCACAGGTCGGGGCCGA
>JAFAUA010000195.1 GCA_019243595.1 Acidimicrobiia bacterium | reverse complement strand
CGTGCTCGTACAGCCGGGCCGCGGCGGCCGACGGCAGCGGCGAGTCGCTGATCGTGATCGCCCGCGACGTGACCAAGCTGCGCGAGGTCGAACAACTTCGGACGGAGTTCGTCGCCATCGCGTCGCACGAGCTACGCACACCCCTCTCCCCGATCAAGGGCTGGGCGAGCACGTTGCTCCAGTACGGCGAGACGATGGAGCCCGAGGAGCGGAAGGCGGCGATGGAGAGCATCCTTCGCCAGTCGCAGCGCCTCGAGCGGCTGATCGTGAACCTGCTCGAAGCGTCGAAGATCGAGCACGGCATGTTCGACGCGGCCGACGGCGAGGTCGACGTTGCTGCCGTCACCGAGCGTGTCGTCGGCGACTTCGCGAAGACGTCGCCCGACCGGGCATTCGAGGTCACGACGGCGGGCCCGGCGTGGGCGCAGGCGAAGGAGCTGGCCGTCGAAACCGTGCTGACAAACCTGGTTTCCAACGCCGTCAAGTATTCGGTGGATACGGAGTCGATCGAGGTCTCGATCTGCGAATCCGGCGGACGCGTGCGCGTGGCCGTCACCGATCACGGCTGCGGCATTCCCGCCCACGAGCTCGAGCGCGTTTTCGAGCGCTTCCATCGGGTACGGGAAACGACGACCCAGACGGGCACCGGCCTCGGTCTCTACATTGCCCGCCGCCTTGCCACCGAGATGGACGGCAGCGTCTCGGTCGAAAGCAGCCCGGGTCGGGGCTCGACGTTCGTGCTTGACCTGCCCGCCCTCCCGAAGATCGTCGACGTCCGCCCGCTGCCGGCGCCGGTCATCGAGCTGGAGGCCGGCTGAGCACGTAGCGTCTCGGTTCATGACAACGACGATCGAGGTCAAGGACCTGCCCGCCCACGTCGGTGAGCACCTCGGCCACAGCGACTGGCACGAGGTCACCCAGGACCAGGTCAACATGTTCGCCGACGCCACCGGCGACCATCAGTGGATCCACGTCGACCCCGAACGCGCCAAGTCGGGACCGTTCGGTGGCACGATCGCCCACGGCTACCTCACGATGTCGCTGATCCCCGGCGTCCTCCACGAGGTGTGGAAGGTCGACGGCATGAAGATGGGGTTGAACTACGGCATCAACAAGCTGCGGTTCCCCTCACCCGTGCCCGTCGGGTCAAAGGTGCGGGCGGACGTCACGCTGGCGAACGTCGAGGAGGTCGGCGGCGGCGGCTTCCAGGCCACCCTCAACGTCACCGTCGAGATCGAGGGTCAGGACAAGCCGGGCTGCGTCGCCGAGGTCGTCTACCGCTACTACGCCTGAAGCACGTCGACGCTCACCGCGCCGACTGAGTCGACCTCGGCGATCGCGGCGGGGCCCGTGTAGTCGGTCAGCCGTTGGTACGGATCCGGCGTCACCGACGCCGGCGTCTCGACGGCGAGCACGGGGACGGTGATCGCCCGGCGCATGTGACGGATGAAGTCGCGCGCCCAGACGCTGGAGTAGAGGTGCGCAAGGCGGGGGTCGGGCGCCTGGGTGGGCGGAGCAAGGGCGGCCGGGTCGGCGAGCACGGCGTTCAGCCACCGGTGGCGGTCGGCGACCAGGTCGTCGGCGCTCAACCACCGACCACCGAGGCCGTCGACGAGAACGAGCCTCGACGCCCGGCCGGCAGCGGCCAGTACTTCCGCCGCGAAGCCGCCCCACCCATGGCCGAGGACGACGACGTCGCCGGCGGTGATCCCTGTGTCCTCAGCCGCCCGCCACGCGGCGATGGCCGCGTCGCCTGCCTTGTAGTGGCCGCCCGTGGGCGGCGGTGTCTCGCCGTGGCCGGGCAGGTCCGGAGCGAGGGCGTCGCCCGGCCAGGCGTCGACGAGCGCGGCCCAGCGCCGGCCCGCTTCGGGGTCGCCGGTGTCGTGGATGACGAGGAGCGCAGTGGTCATCGATTCATCGGTTCATCGGTTCATCGGTGGACGAACGCGTCGATGAGCCGGATCGTCTCGTCGGGCTGCTCGACGTGGATGTAGTGGCCGGCGTTGGCGACGCCGTGGTGCTCGACGTCAGGGAAGGCATCGAGCCGGCGCTCGCGGTCCTCGGGAGAGAGGAAGCTCCACTGGTCGGGCTCGGTCCCGCTGAGGGCGAGCACAGGTCGATTGAGGACCCGGTACTGGGCAATGAGGGAGGCTTCGTCGAACGGCTCCGGTGAGCCGAGCCGGAACCGCGGGTCGGCCTTCCATGTGTACCCGCCGTTCTGACCGGGTTTGGTGCCGTGGGTGGCCAGGTGCATGCACCACTCGTAGGGCAGGCGGGTGTTGATGTCCTTGCGCTTCTGGGCCATGGCCTCGACCGACGGGTACTCGCGAGGCGGCTCGCGGTGGATGCGGTCGGCGTCGTAGAGCCACCGCTCGGCGACGGCGGCGTGGTCCTGGACGAGCATCATCTCGGGCGGCGGCCCGAGGCCGTCGAGGTTCACGACGCGCTCGACAAGGTCGGGGAAGGCGGCGGCGATGGCGAGCACCAGTCCCCCGCCGAAGCTGTGGCCGACGAGCATCACCGGCGGCCCGAGACGCTGACAGATCTGGGCCATGTCGATCATGAACATCGGCCAGCTGGGCCCGGCCTCGGGCAGGCGCCCGCTGTCACCGTGGCCGCGGACATCGACGGCGACCGCGAAACGGTCGAGCTCGTCGACGATGCGCGGCGCCAGCCCGTCCCACATGCGGCCGTGGTCCCACCCGCCGTGGATCAGCAGCACCGGCGGCCTGGACGGGTCGCCCCACTCCCAGGTGCGGATGCTGGTGCGGCCGAGATCGGCGAAGGTCGCCCGGTGCGGCTCCGGGAGGTCGAGCACTAGGTGGTCAGAGCGTGAGGTCGCCCAGCGCCG
>JAFAUA010000152.1 GCA_019243595.1 Acidimicrobiia bacterium | reverse complement strand
GAGAAGCAGGTCGGCGGCCACGCCGTCGTCGCCGGCGCCGTCGCTACGACAGC
Organism: Acidimicrobiia bacterium; assembly: GCA_019243595.1. GTDB lineage: Bacteria > Actinomycetota > Acidimicrobiia > Acidimicrobiales > AC-14 > CADDZP01. Next base: position 17,670 of record JAFAUA010000152.1, on the reverse strand, counting down.
GCCGCCCAGCGCTTCACCGTGCCCAACTCGTGGGGCAAGAAGTGGGGCCAGAAGGGCCACTACACGATGCCCTTCGCCTACGTCACCGACCCGCAGCTGGCGATGGACTTCTGGGGCATCTACGCCGTCGAGAAGAACGGGCAGGCGACCACGCGATCACGCGAGGCGACCACGAAGAGAGCTGTTACTAGGCAGCGAGGTTGACGGTGTCTAGCCCCTTCGGGCCATAGCGCGGAAAGCGACAGTTTCATACGGTTGCAAGCAATGAAGGTTCTCATCTGCGACGACGAGTCCGACATCCGGCTGCTGTACCGGACGGCGTTCGAGCAGCACGGGGCCGACGTCGTGGTGACCAAGAACGGCGACGAGTGCGTGCAGGTCGCGGCCGACGACCAGCCCGACATGGTCATCCTCGACCTGATGATGCCGATCAGGGACGGTTTCTCGACGCTCGCTGAGCTGCACGGCCGGTGGCCGTCGACGATCGTCTACATCGTCAGCGCCTTCGCCTCGCCCGAGAACTTCATGCGCAGCCGCGCCCTCGGCGCCAAGGCCTGTTACGACAAGATCGACTTCCTCGGCCGCATCCCGACTCTCATCGAAAGCGGGACCGCGGCGTAACTACAGCTTGAAGAGGGCGCCGACCGCCAGGCCGACGACGAACAGCAGCCCGGCGCGGCGGGTGTGCACGAACGCGTAGGCGGCGTACCACAGCGGCCAGATCGGCCAGTTCTCGGGGGGCTCGGCCGGCCGTGGTTCGTCGAACGCCTTCCACACGCCGCGCAGAGCAGGCAGGGCGCCGAAGGCCAGCAGTGACGGCCACGGCAGCGTGCCCTGGATGACGAGGGCGACGATCACGACGTAGAAGGCGGCCATCAGCCCTTGGGTGACACGCCGCGAGGTCGACTCGCCCAGCAGAACCGGCAGGGTGTGGGTGCCGGCCGGTTCGTCCCACGGGATCTTGTCGACGTGCTTGCCCATCAGCACGGCTGTGCACAGCAGACCGTACGGGATCGACGCGGCGATGATCTCCCACGGGATGTTGCCGACGGCCGAGTAGTACACGCCGCCGACGAGCAGCGGTCCCCACACCACCAACACCGACGGTTCGCCGAGACCGTGCTTCTTCAGGCGCAGCGGTGGCGCCGTGTAGGCGGCGCTGATGAAGAAGCCGCCGAGGGCGAAGGCGACGACTGGCCAACCCCGCTCCACGAAAAGCACAACGAGGATGAGGAGATCCAGCGCATTGACGAGCAGCGCGGCCGCGGTGAGCCGTTTGCGGGTGACCATCCCCGACAGCACCGGGTGCGGCGCGTAGAGAGCGCGGGGGTAGTTGTCGCTGTCCGTCCCCACGTCGAGGTCGAACAGATCGTTCATCAGGTTGTTGGCCGCGTGGGCCAGCAGGATGCCCACCGTCGCCAGGCCCCACAGCCACCACTTGAAGCCCGGCTCGTTGACGCCGAGCAGGCCAGCGACGAGCGCTGCGGTCAGCGTCATCGGCAGGACCGCGGCGCGCGTCAGGACCAGCCAGCGAGAGACCGGGTCGACGTGGCCCTTCGGCGGGTTGGTCGTCTGGAGGACGTAGCGCCAGTTGGCCAGGAGGCTCTGGCGCTCCTCGACCTGTGCCATGCGAGAAGTTCTAGCGCCCGTCTGCGGCATCGACCAATTGCCCGCCGCCCGTCGAACCCTCGAACACCGCCACCTTCACGCCCCGGTCGGCGAGAGTCGCCAGGAACGGCGTCGGCTCGACGAGCTCGGCCAGCCCTCCAGCTCCAACGCGGCTGAGCCGGCCCCCGATCAGCGACACGGCGGCCATCGCCGCGACCGTGCCGGCGGCGACGCCCGGGCGGTCGATGGCGCCCAGCACGTATTCGTCGAGCGCCGCCCCTCGGCGGCCGCGGACCTCGACCCGCAGGGCCCCCAGGCCGCCCTCGGGGTGCGGTCGCCGCAGCATCGGCAGGCGGGCGGTCAGGCGGTCCCGGCGGTTGGCCGCGGCCCGGGCGGTCACGCGACGGAGCGTCGGGAACGCCGTCGTGAGCAGGAGGGGCTCCGGAAAAGCGCCCCGGTAGCAGTCGGTGCCGCGCACGGGATCCGGAAACCAGCACAGCGTCCGACCCGAACCGCCGCGGCGACGACTCCACGCACCGTCGTGCCAGTCGAGACCGGCTTCGCCGAGCGCGCTGTGGAGCTGTCGGGCACAGGCCGGGCCGCCTGTACCGACCTTGGCGATATGGATCTCGTCGACCCGGTCGAAGCGGGTGGCGGCGTGGGCGGCGAGCACGCATCCGAGTCCCGGCGAGAACGCGGCGCCGGCGACGACGTGCAGCCGGCGCTCACGCGCCTCGGCGTCGAGATCGAGGAGCGCCTTCACATCATCGACGGCGTCGGAGGTCGACACGACGTGGGCCCCCCGCTCGAGGGCCCGCTCGGCGAGCGGCCGATGCGGCACCGGGGCGGTTAGGACGAGCACGTCACCGCGGTCGGGCACGAGGTCGGCGTCGGTGCCCTCGCGCGCGGGAGGACCGAGCGACTCGACGACGGCATCGCGCAGCTCGACGTTGCGGTCGATGATCACGAGGTCGTCGACCGACAGCACGGAGATCAGCTGGCGGGCGGTGCGCGCGCCGACCGCTCCCGCGCCGAGGACGAGGACCCGCACTACGGCACTTACCGGAGGTCCGGACCCGAGAGCTCGCGCCAGCCGCCGCCCTGCGGTGGGACGCCGCCGCTCCCGCGCAGACGGACGACGCCGGCGATCGCGGCGGCGATGCCAACGGCAAGAACGATTCGGCGGATCACTCGCACAATGTGGGGCTAGCTGGAATCGAACCAGCGACCTCATCCTTATCAGGGATGCGCTCTAACCGACTGAGCTATAGCCCCGCAGTCGAGCCGAAACTACACGACACCCCAATTCGGCTTACCCAGCATCCGCCGAGGCAGTCGAGCCGGCCATGCTCGGCGCTGCAGGCGACCTCAATGGCTGGCCGGACGTCGGCCGCAGGCCGACATCGCAGTTGGGGGAAGGTCCGGGGGGCCTGCCCCCCCTCCCGTTACTAGATGACGGGTGAGTGAGGCCTGTCGTCCTCGAGGACGCTGATCTCGATGCCGCCGACCACGTCGCTGATGAGGTTGTAGAGCACCGCCATCAGCACGTTGAAGGCGCTGCCGATGAGGACGAGGAGCAGGCCGCCGATCGCCGCGCCGCGCAGCAACTGCAGCCCGAGGAAGTGGAACTTCGACGCGATCAGGTCGCTGACGAAGTTCTCGATGTTGCCTCGCACGCCCGTGACCGTGGCCACCAACCAGAGCACGATCCCGGCCACCAGGAGGATCAGGAACATGCAGAGGTAGAAGATCAGCGAGAAGCGCAGCACCGACCAGAGGTCGAGGCGGCGGATCACCCGGCGCGTACGACGGCTGCCACGCGTCCGGATCGGCAGTGCTGCGGCCGCGGGTGCGGGGGCAGAGGCCGAGGCAGGGACGGAAAAAGCAGCAGGCGCCGGCCGAGGCGCCGGTTCGGGCGGCGGCGGTGGCGGTGCCGTGACAGGCGGCGGTGGGGCCGCGGGGGCCGGAGGCGGTGTTGCGACGGGAGGCGCGGATGCTGGCGGCGCAGGCGCAGGTGCAGGTCCAGGTGCAGGCGATGCCGGCGGTCGAGCGACACCCGGGTCGGACGGGCGTACGTACCCCGAAGGAACCGAGCTGGGAGGCGGACGCGGGTTGAACACCGGCGCGGGGCTGCCGGGCTGCGGCGCCTCGGGCTCAGGTTCGGAAGAAGGTGGCTCGGCGACCGCAGGCGCGGAGGATTCCTCGCCTTCCGGCTCGTTGGCCTCGTCGTCGGATGAGCCGTCGAAGTCCAGCTCGTCCCTCACCGGCAAATCTCGAACTGGACAGGCGCGACCTGACACAGGCCGGCCTGACGGCCGACGACGCTCAGGCGCGTTGCCCAGTCGGGGGGGACGATCACTGCCGCCCCAGCCTGCCCCGACGAGGACGGAACCACCGAATACACGGGTACAGCTTGCCCCAAGAGCTGCCCGAGTCGGGTCCATACCGCTCGCAGCGCGGGTGTCATGCCATCGGGTCCCCGGCCACCTGCGTCTCGGCGGGCGCGGGCCACGGCGGTCGCCGTCCCCACGTCGACCCTGACCTCGGTCTCCGTTCCCAGCTCCCGGTACGACACGATCCGCCCTCCGTTGGCGCCCGCAACCGACGACGCCGCGGCCCGACCGTCGGCAGCACCCGCGAGGGCGGCGTCGTCGGCCGCCGTTCGCGCCGACGACCGGTGGACCGCCGCGCCCCCGACGCGCCCGAGCAGCACGATCGCCCCTCCGGCCGCCAGCACGACCAACACCAACAGCGGCACCGCCGAACCCCTTTCTTGTCCGCACAGCGCGCTCCTTCCACAGATCGCGGAAAACCTGGGGAGGAGTGGGCTGTTACTCGGTGTCTTCGACCTGCAGGACGGGCGCCGCCGTGGCGACCGTCTGATCCTTCTCGAGGCTCATCACGCGCACGCCCGTGGCATCTCGTCCTTGAGACGAGATGTCGCGCGCCGACATGCGAATGGTGACCCCCGCGGACGAAATCAGGAAGAGCTCGTCATCGAGGCCGACCATGAAGGCCGACACCACATAGCCGCGCCGCGCCGTGAGCTTGATGCCCTTGACGCCCATCGTTCCGCGACCCTTTCGGGGGAAGCGCTCGAGCTTGGTGCGCTTGCCGTAGCCGGCGTCGGTGACGATGAGGATGTCGACGTCGTCGCGAGCAACGTCGCACGACACGACCTCGTCGCCGGGGCGCAGGCGCATCCCGATCACGCCCGCCGCCGAACGTCCCATGGCGCGCACGGCTTCCTCAGTGAAGCGGATGGTCTGGCCCATACGGCTGACCATGAAGATGTCGTCCTCGCCACCGGTTTGGATGACCCGGACGAGCTCGTCCTTCTCCTTGAGGTTGATGGCGATGAGGCCGTCGCGCCGAGACGTGTCGTACTCGCTCATCAACGTCTTCTTCACCTGACCGTTCTTGGTGGCGAAGAACAGATACCGGCCGTCCTCGTAGGTGCGGGTGTCGATGACGGCGGCGATCTTCTCGTCAGGCGCCAGCGCCAGCAGGTTCACGATTGCAGTGCCGCGCGCCGTGCGCTCCTTCATCGGGATCTCGTGGGCCTTGAGCCGGTACACCTTCCCGCGGTTCGAGAAGAACAAGAGATACGAATGCGCAGTGGTCGTGAGCAGGTGAGCGACGTAGTCGTTGTCGCGGAGCTTGGCCGCCTGCACACCCCGGCCTCCGCGCCCCTGGGTGCGGAAGGCATCGGCCGAGACCGACTTCACGTAGCCGTTCTTGCTGAGGCTGACGACCAGGTCCTCGTCCTCGATGAGGTCTTCGAGATCGATCTCGCCCGGGTCGAAGGTGATCTCGGCCCTGCGCGGTGTGGCGAACTTCTCCCTGATTTCCCCCAGCTCGGCCTTGATCACGCCGCGCAGCTTGGTACGGCTGCGCAGGATCGATTCGAGCTCGGCGATCGTCTCGCGCAGCTTCTCCATCTCGTCCTTGAGCTCATTCCCGTTGAGCCGGGTGAGCATGACCAGCCGCATGTCGAGGATGTGGTTGGCCTGGATCTCGCTGAAGTTGAACGGCTTGCCCATCAAGGCCTGTCGCGCTGCGTCGCGGTCGGCGGAGCCGCGGATCAGGGCGATGATGCGGTCGATCTTGTCGAGCGCACTCAGCAGACCTTCGACGATGTGGGCCCGGTCCTGGGCCTTCTTCAGGCGGAACTCCGACCGGCGGCGGATGACCTCTACCTGGTGGTCGATGTAGGCCTGCAGCGCCTGGGTCAGGTTGAGCGTGCGGGGCACGCCGTCGACCAAGGCCACCATGTTCACGCCGAAGCTCGTCTGCAGCGGCGTGTGCTTGTAGAGGTTGTTCAAGACAACGTTCGCCGACGCGTCCCTCTTCAGGTAGATGACGAGCTTCGTCTCCTCCCCCGCCGAGAGGTTGCGCACGTCACGGATGCCTTCGAGCTGGCGGCTGGTGACCAGCTCCTCGATCTTGGACGCCACCGTCGACACGCTCGTTTGGTACGGCAGCTCGCTGACAACGATCTCGTCACCACCTCGCGCGCCCTCGACGATCTCCGCTCTGGCCCGCATGCGGATGGAGCCGCGCCCAGTGCGGTAGGCGTCCATGATCCCGCCTCTCCCCAGGATGTACGCACCCGTGGGGAAGTCAGGGCCTTTTACGAACTCCATGAGTTGATCTGGCGTCGCGTCCGGGTTGTCGATCAGGTGGGTGACGGCGTCGATGACCTCGCCCAGGTTGTGGGGCGGGATGTTGGTCGCCATGCCCACGGCGATGCCCTGGCTGCCGTTGACGAGCAGGTTCGGGAACCGCGCCGGCAGGACCTCGGGCTCGGACTCCCGGCCGTCGTAGTTGGCGACCATGTCGACGGTGCCCTCGTCGATGCCGGCGAGCAGCTGCATCGCCAACGGATCGAGGCGGCACTCGGTGTAGCGCGCCGCCGCCGGTTCGAAGTCTTGTGATCCGTAGTTGCCGTGGAAGTCGATCAGTGGATGGCGCAGCGAGAAGGGCTGGGCCATGCGGACGAGGGCGTCGTAGATCGCCGAGTCGCCGTGGGGGTGGTACTTGCCCATGACGTCGCCCGTAACCCGTGCGCACTTGGCGTGCGGGCGGTCGGGCCGCAGGCCCTGGTCGAACATGCCATAGAGGATTCGGCGGTGCACCGGCTTGAGGCCGTCGCGCGCGTCGGGCAGGGCGCGCGCCACGATGACCGACATCGCGTAGTCGAGGAACGACCGCTCCATCTCCTCCTGGAGCTCGATCGGCTCGACACTTCCGAATTCAAGGGGCGTCTGGTCGGACATCAGATATCGAGGAACCTCACGTCCTTGGCATTGGTGGAGATGAAGTGCTTGCGGCTCTCGACGTCCTCACCCATGAGAATGCTGAGCACCTCGTCGGCCGTCGCCGCCTGCTCGACGGACACCTGCAGCAGCGTGCGCCGCGCCGGGTCCATCGTGGTCTCCTTGAGCTCGTCGAAGTCCATCTCGCCGAGGCCCTTCAGGCGCTGGAACTCGTGGTCCTTGCCCGGGTTCTCCGCAATGAAGGCCTCACGCGCCGTGTCGTCCTTGAGGTACACCTTTTCCTTGCCGACGACGGTGGAGTACAGCGGCGGCTGAGCGATGTACACATAGCCCTTCTCCACGAGCTCCTTCATCTGGCGGAAGAAGAACGTCAGGAGCAGGGTGCGGATGTGGCTGCCGTCGACGTCGGCGTCGGCCAGCAGGATCACCTTGTGGTACCGAATCTTCTCGACGTCGAACTCGTCGCCGAGCCCGGCGCCGATGGCGGCCACCAGCGACTGGATCTCGGCGTTCTTCAACATCTTGTCGATGCGGGCGCGCTCGACGTTGAGGATCTTGCCGCGGATCGGGAGAATCGCCTGTGTACGCGGGTCGCGCGCCGAGATGGCAGAGCCTCCGGCGGAGTTGCCCTCGACGATGAACAGTTCGGACTCACGTGGGTCGCGCGACGAGCAGTCGGCCAGCTTCCCCGGCAAGCCGGCGCCGTCGAGCAACGACTTGCGCCGGGTCAGGTCACGCGCTTGTCGAGCGGCGACGCGAGCACGCGACGCCTGGATCGACTTGTTGACGATCTGGCGCGCTTCGGTGGGGTGCTCCTCGAGCCAGTCACCCAGCTTCTCGTTCGTCGCCCGCTCGACCATCGACCGGATGGACACGTTGCCGAGCTTGGCCTTGGTTTGGCCCTCGAACTGCGGCTCGCGCAACTTCACACTGATGATGGCGGTGAGGCCCTCACGCACGTCCTCACCGCTGAGGTTGTCGTCCTTCTCCTTCAGCAGGTTCTTGGCCCGGGCGTACTTGTTGACGATGTTTGTGAGGGCCTTCTTGAAGCCCTCCTCGTGCATGCCGCCCTCGATGGTGGCGATGCCGTTGGCGAAGGAGTGGAGGCTCTCGTAGTAGCCGGTGTTCCACTGCAGAGCGACCTCGACCTCTTGGTCCTTCTCGGCCGCCTCGAAGCTGCCAACGCGCTTGAACAGCGCCTCTTTTGAATGGTTGAGGTGGCGCACGAAGTCGACGATGCCGCCCGCGTACTTGTAGGTCTGCTGTTGCTCGTGGTCGGGCCGCTCGTCCTTGAAGCGGATCTCGAGGCCCTTGTTGAGGAAGGCCATGACCTGCAGACGCTCGAGCAGGGTCTGAGCGCGGAACTCGGTGCCCTCGGCCTGGAAGATCTCGGGATCGGGCCAGAACGTGACTGTTGTACCGGTGCGCCCGCGCGGCGCGTTGCCGGTGACGGTGAGCTTCTTGGTGACCTTGCCGCCGTTGGCGAACTCCATGTGGTGGCGCTTGCCGCTGTGGTCGATGTCAAGGTCGAGCTTGCGCGACAGCGCGTTGACGACCGACACGCCGACGCCGTGCAGACCGCCGGAGATCTTGTAGCCGGCGCCGCCGAACTTGCCGCCGGCGTGGAGCATGGTGAGGACCACTTCGGCCGCCGACTTGCTCTTGTACTTCGGATGCGGATCGACGGGAATTCCACGTCCGTCGTCGACGACCCGGCAGCCGCCGTCCTTCAAAAGGGTGACGTCGATGCGCGTCGCGTGGCCCGCCATCGCCTCGTCGACGGCGTTGTCGACGACCTCATAGACCAGGTGGTGGAGGCCGTTGAGACCGGTGGATCCGATGTACATCCCGGGGCGCTTCCGGACGGCCTCCAGGCCCTCCAAAACGGTGATGTCTTTGGCCCCGTAGGACTGTGCGGCTTGAGCCAACGCGACAGGTACCTTTCAGCAGTCAGAAGGGGCGGATTCGGGCACAAAACCGCAGGTCAGAGGCCCGAATACCACTCATGCAAGTCTACCAGTTCGGGGGGTCAACTCCGGCGTAAGCGGACCTCGACGCGCTCCACCACGCCGTCTCCAAGGACCTCCGAAAACCTCCCCAGAAGTTTGCTCTCCAAATACCGCAATTCGGTCGCCCAGCCGGGCTCGGTGACCCCCACCACGAGGACGCCGGAGGACAGGCTGAGAGGTCGGGCGTGAGCCGCCAGCTGCGGCCCGACGATGTCGGCCCAGTGCCCGAACACGCCGCTCAACGCCTGTGAGTCAGGACCACCCAAGCTGCGCGCCAGCCGGTCGAGCGACGCCTTCAGTGGACGCGGGTCGGGAGGATCGAGCTTGCCCATCTACGCGGCCTCGAGGTGCCCGTCGGAGACGCGGAGCACGAGGTCGGGCGGCGCGCCGGGCGGCAGGGCGTGAGCGGTTGTGAGGAGGGCCTGACCGGGCGGCAGGTGCGCGACCAGAGCCTCGGAGCGGACGGGGTCGAGCTCGGAGAACACATCGTCGAGAAGGAGCACTGGCGGTTCGCCCACCGCACCCGCCACGACTTGGTGCGCGGCCAGGCGCAGCGCCAGCGCCAGCGCCCGCTGCTCGCCCTGCGACGCGTGCGTGCGCGCCGGCCGCCCCTCGAGCTCCAGCCCTAGCTCGTCGCGCTGGGGGCCGACCAGGCTGATGCCGCGCCGCAGCTCGTCGGCCCGGGCCAGAGTGAGCGCCGCTGCGAGGCCCTGCTCACGCCACGGCGCGTCGTAGTGGGCCCACACCGCCATCTCGTGGCCGGCGATGTTGGCGTAAGCCCGAGCCAGCATGGGTTCGAGCGTCGAAACCAGCGCCTGGCGCGCCTCCGCCAGCGCCTCGCCGGCCTGGACGAGCTTGGCGTCCCACACGTCGAGCGTTGCCGCCCCTTCGGGCGTCAGCCGGCCGCCAAGTTGACGCAGCAGGGTGTTGCGCTGGCGCAACACCCGCTCGAGGTCGCTTCGGAGCGCGTCGTTCTTGGGATGCAGGGCCACCAGGGCGTCGTCGAGGTAGCGGCGCCGCTCGCCCGGGCCGCCCTTCACCAGGGCGAGGTCGTCGGGCGAGAAGACCGTCACGCGCAGGGCACCGAGCAGGTCGCGCGACCGACGCAGCGGCTGGCGGTTGACGGCGACGCGCGCCCGCCCGTTTACAGGAACCTCGGCTTCGAGAAGCAGGTCGCGCGGCCCGCGCCGTCCCTCGGCCCGCACGATCGCCCGCTCGCACCCTTGCCGCACCAACGCCTCGGTGGGGGCGCTGCGAAATGACGAAAGTGTGGCCAGGTAGGCCACCGCTTCGAGCAAGCTCGTCTTCCCTTCTCCGTTGCCACCGACGACGACCGTCAGCCCGGGGGCCAGCGCCGTCTCGGCGGTCGTGTAGTTCCGGAAGTCGGTCAGCCAGATGCGGCTAACGAGCACGTCGTGTCACTAGGACACGCGAACAGGCATGAGCAAATACAAGAAGTTGGGATTCTCGGTGGACCGCACCGTCGCCGGTTTAAGGGCGTCGAGCGTGTCGAGTTGCACTTCGTCGCCGGCGATGGCCTCGACCCCGTCGATCAGGAACTCGGGGTTGAAGGCCACGACCATCTCGCTGCCCTCATACTTCGCCTCCAGGTCCTCGCGCGCCTGACCGACGTCCTGGGTGACGGCGACCAACTCCAGGCCCTCGGACTTAAGCGTCAAACGGACCGGAGTGGCGTCCTTGGCCAGCAACTTCACGCGCCGGATGGCATTCAGGAAGGGCTCTTTCCCGACGATCAGCCGGTTCGGGTAGCTCTGGGGGATCAGCTGGCGGTAGTTCGGGAAGTCGCCTTCGATCAGGCGGGTGGTGAGCCGGGTATCGCCGACTTCGAAGCTGGCCTCGTCAGATGCCAGGCGCAGCGTGACCTGATCGGCCCCGGAAACAACACGATTCAGCTCGGCCAGAGCTCGAGAAGGCACCAACACGGTCTGGCCCTCTTGCAACACGCTCGTGCCCGGCAGGTCACGGACCGAGAGGCGGTACGAGTCGGTGGCGACCAGGCGCAGCCCGCCGGCCTCGGCCGCCATCAACACACCCGTGAGAATCGGTCGGGCCTCGTCGCGACTGGCAGCGGGCACGACCTGACGCAGGGCATCAGCAAAGTCCGACGCCGCCAAGGTGACAGCGTCACCGCTGGGCTCGGGCAGCCGGAGGAACTCCTCGGGCGGCAGGACCCGCACGGCGTAATGGGTCGGCCCCGCAGCGATGCGGGCCTCGTTCTCGTCGACCTCGAACGATACGGATCCGGGGTCGAGCCCGCGCACGATGTCGGTGGCGAGGCGGGCGGGAATCACACAAACGCCGGCGTCGCCACCGGCGATCGGCATGTGGACCTGAATCGTTACGTCGAGATCGGTGCCGGCGAGATGCAGCTCGTCGCCGACGACCTCGAGGCGCACACCCGTGAGAGCCGGCAACGCAGTACCCCGAGTCGCTGCTGCTCGGCCAGCGGTGGTGATGGCTTCCAGGAGCGCATCGCGCTCAGCACGGAACTTCATCGGCTGCGACCTTTTATGTATCTAGAAGTAAAAGAAAGAACGACAGGAACAGTAGGTCCTGTGAATTGGGGATGAACACGCGCTTGCGCAGGTGAGAGGCCGTATCGCTGTCCCGCCGTCGTCCCCAACACCGCGCGGCTGAGGTCGGCGCGCGACCGGGGGCTGTCGACAACTCCTGTCGATCCACAGCCCGACCACACGGCTGTCCTCAATTTGCGCCGCCTTTGATGCGGTGGATGAGCTCGGTCACCTGGTCGTAGATGACCCGCCGTTCCTTCATCTGGGTGGAGATCTTCTCGACCGCATGGATCACCGTGGTGTGGTCACGTCCGCCGAACTCCCGGGCAATGGCTGGGTAGCTGAAGTCGGTGAGCTCGCGGAAGACGTACATGCTGATCTGGCGAGCAGTGACGAGGGGTCTGCTGCGACTCTTGCCGGCCAACTCGTCGACGGTGAATCCGAACATCTCCGACGTCGAGTCGAGGATCCGACGGGGTGTGATCTGCCGGGGTTCGTTGGGGCTGATGAGGTCGCCCAGGACCCGTTCGGCGAGGCCGCGCGTGAGTGGCTCACGCGTGAGGCTGGCGTAGGCGGAGACCCGGATGAGGGCGCCCTCAAGCTCACGGATGTTGTCGGTGACGTTGGTGGCGATGTAGTCGAGGACGTCGTCGGGCACCTGGGTGCGCTCGCCTTCGGCCTTCTTGCGGAGGATGGCGAGCCGAGTCTCGAGCTCAGGTGGCTGGACGTCGGTGATCAGTCCCCACTCGAAGCGTGAACGCAGTCGGACCTCAAGTGTCGCGATCGCCCGGGGCGGACGGTCCGAGGAGATGACGATCTGGCGCCCGGCGCCGTGCAGGGTGTTGAAGGTGTGGAAGAACTCTTCCTGGAGCCCTTCTTTGTTCTCCATGAACTGCACGTCGTCGACGAGGAGCACGTCGCAGTCGCGATACCGGCGCTTAAATGCGGGCATGGCGTTCGTGCGAATGGCATCGACAAACTCGTTCATGAACGTCTCGGTTGAGACATATCGGACGCGCATCCCCGGGTAGTTCTCGGCGATGTAGTTGGCGATGGCGTGCAAGAGGTGGGTCTTGCCCAGCCCCGCGGCGCCATAGATGAACAGCGGGTTGTAGGACTTGGCCGGTGTCTCGGCGACCGACAGGGCGGCGGCGTGGGCGAAGCGGTTGGACGCGCCGATGACGAAGGCCTCAAACGTGTAGCGCGGGTTCACCGGGAGGTCATCGGCTCGGCGGTCGACGTCGACGACGGGTGCCGGCGGTGAGGCGACCGGTGCGAACTTGTCCTCGACGTCGTCGAATTCGACGTCGACGTCGTCGAACTCCACGTCGGCACGCGCCTCGGGGTTCACCTCGAGGCGGACGTCATACGACGCGCCGCCGACCTCCGCGAGTGTCGCCCGCAGCACGTCGAGGTAGCGGCCCTCGATGCGCTGACGAGCCAGCACACTCGGGACGCTGAGCACCAGACATGTGCCCTCGAGCGCGACCGGCCGGGCCACGCCAAAGCAGTTTTGCCATGCAGCTTCGGGGACACGTGTGCGCAGGACACCCACGCAGGAGTTCCACAGCCGCTCTTCCGAGACCACCAGGGCGAACGCCTCCCCCGCCGAATTTCCCGTCCACAGCACCGTCCACAGATGTGGAAAAGCAGATGACGCCGGAGCGTCATCTGCAGCTACAGCTGTGAGAATTTTCGTGTTACGGGGAAGTTGAAAACTCACCCTCCGAAGGCAGCCTCCGGAGGGCGGTCGAACCGTAGCATCGGCCCCCCCGATCCACACAAGGGGACCTGGGGATCATTTTCGGATTCCTTCGCGCCGAATCGTCTACCCTCGCCGTCTGGCCCTCCGGGAGTGAGTGATGAAGCGCACGTTTCAGCCCAACACGCGAAAGCGCGCACGGAAGCATGGCTTCCGTCACCGCATGTCGACGCGCGCCGGACGGGCCATCCTCAGGGCGCGGCGGCAGAAGGGCCGCCACCGGCTGTCGGCATAAGCGGCCGGCGACGACTCGGATCTGGCGCGTCCGCGACCGAGAGACCTTTGCTGTCCTGCGCCGCTCCGGCCAGCGGGTGCGGCGCGGACCGATCACGGTAACGTGGGCGCCCGGTGACCCCGCCGAACCCCCACGGGTCGCCTACGCCATCGGCAAGCGCGTCGGTGGTGCGACGGTACGCAACCGGGTTCGGCGCCGGCTGCGGACGATCGTTCGAGACTTGGAGCCCGCCCTCAGTCCGGGGGCCTGGCTGATCGGCGCCGCGCCGGAGGTGGCGAAGCTGTCGTACGGGGATCTGAAGGCGGCGGTGGCCCTGGCGATCCGCGCCCTCGAGGGCAACGGCTGATGACGCGCCTGCTTCGCCGCCTCGTGCTGCTGTACCAGGCGCTCACGTCCTCACGGCCCTCGCCGTGTCGCTACTGGCCGACCTGCTCGAACTACGCCCTCGAGGCGCTCGATGAGCATGGCGCAGCGCGTGGCAGCTGGCTCACGCTGCGTCGGATTTCCCGCTGTCACCCGTGGGGTGGGTCGGGCGTCGACCCGGTGCCCCCGAGACGGGTCGCCACCCCATGACCGGCCTTCTGACCTGGGCATACGTCCTCGCCGCGGGCTCGGTGCTCGACCCGCTGTACACGGGCCTCGGCTGGGTCATGGCCGTCCTGTACTCGGCCCTCCCCTCCTACGGGGTCGCCATCATCCTGCTCACGGTCGCTGTGCGGCTCGTGCTGTACCCGCTGACGGTCAAGCAGACGAAGTCGATGCAGGCGATGCAGCGGCTGCAGCCCGAGATCAAGAGGCTTCAGGCGAAGTACAAGAACGACCGCCAGAAGCTCAACGAAGAGATGATGAAGTTCTACAAGGAGAACAAGGTGAACCCGCTCTCCGGGTGCCTTCCTCTCCTGCTGCAGCTTCCGCTCTTCATTGTCCTCTACCGGCTGATCCACGATCTGACGGTCACCGTGATCAGCGGCGCCCTCATCCTGGGTAGCGCAGCCTCGGGCGGAGCGGCTGCGCCGGTCCAGATGACACCCGCGGGCTCCACGGCGCCACAGACCGTGGCCACCCAGAACGTCAAGGTCTCCGACGGAACGATCACGACGGTCAACGGGCAGAAGGTGCTCAACGGCTCGGTCACCGCCGACGTGGTGAGCGACGGCAAGGTCGTGGGCCAGCTCCGCGGCACCGTGATCGACGGCCAGGTCTACAAATCGGGGACCAGCGCCAAGGACAAGAACCGGGCTCCGGCCGAGGTGCTCGACACTGCGGGCAAGACGAAGGTCGGCACGATCGACGGGGCACAGGTGCCGGCTGCGCCGGATGACAGGGCGGAGGGTGCCAAGGTCGCCGCCCATCCGAAGCACATTCCCGAGGCGAGCCAGCTCGCCAAGGACCTGCGAAAGACCCCGGGCCACATGGAGTGGCTGGGCTTGGACCTGGCGAAGAGGCCGAGCCAGGGCAAGGGCAACGAGCTCATCGGGCTCTACCTGCTGGTGATCCTTACCGTGGTCACCGGCTACTACCAACAGAGGCAGATGACGGCGCGAACGCCAGCCTCGGCACAGAACCAGCAGATGCAGATGATGGGCCGCATCTTCCCGCTGTTCTTCGGGTTCATCGCCCTGCAGGTGCCGGCTGGGGTCGTCCTCTACTTCGTCGTATCCAATATTTGGCAGATCGGCCAGCAAGCCATCATCTTCCGGCAGCAAGACGCGGCCGATGCCGCGGCCAAGGCGGGCGGGGCGAGCAAGGGCAACCGGCCGGCGGTCGAGGCGTCCTCCAAGCCGGCCAACCCGGCGCCGTCGTCGCCCAAGGCTCCCGCCAAGGCGAAGGGGCCGGGCGGGAATCCACCGTCGTCGGGCAAGCCAGGGTCGAACCCGTCGAATCGAAGTCGGCGCCGGCGGCGCCGCCGTAAGGGGAGATAGCAGCGCAGTGGAGTGGGTTGAGGTCACCGGGCGCACGGTCGAGGAGGCCAAGGAAGCGGCCCTCGACCAGCTCGGCGTCGACGAGCAAGACGCCGAGTTCGAGGTTGTCGAGGAGCCGAAGAGCGGTCTGTTCGGCCGGCTCCGATCCGAAGCCAGAGTTCGGGCGCGCGTCGTTCCAACCGCACCTCGACCCAAGGTCGAGCGGCGGGACCGACGACGCGGGGGACGCGGCGAGCGTCGGGGGGGCGGCGGTCAGTCTGGCGGCAGGGGCGAGTCCGGCGGTCGAGGGGACTCCGGCGCTCGAGGGGACTCCGGCGGTCGAGGTGAGTCTGGCAGTCGAGGTGAGCCTGGCAGTCGAGGTGAGCAGCGCGAAGCCCGATCGGGCGGACGGAAGGGGCAAAGCGTGACGGCCGACCATTCCGAAGAGCAAGTCGAGGCGCCAACGCTGGCCGAAGAGGCGGAGGCGGCCAAGGACTTCCTCCGGGGCCTGCTGGCGGCCTTCGAGCTCCAGGGTGAGGTCGGGAGCGAAGAGCTCGACGAGGAGACTGTCGAGGTCTCGGTCACCGGCAGTGACCTGGGCCTGCTGATCGGGCCGAAGGGTCAGACGCTGACCGCCGTGCAGGAGCTCACCCGCACCGTGGTGCAGCGCAAGCTTGGCGCCCGGTCCGGTCGCCTGCTGGTCGACGTCGCCGAATACCGCAAGGCTCGGCGGGCGGCGCTCGAGCGTTTCGCTACCGGCGTGGCCGACAAGGTCAAGGCCGCCGGGGTACCCACGGCGCTCGAACCGATGAACCCGGCAGACCGCAAGGTCGTGCACGACACGGTCAACGCCATCGAGGGCGTGACGACGACGTCGGAGGGCGAGGAACCGAACCGCCGAGTCGTGATCTCCCCCGACGACGGCTCCTGAGCGACCGCTCCTCCCCCGCCGAACTCAGCGAGGTCCTCGAGGAGGCGCGAGCCCTGGGGTTTCTCGGCCCGGGCCCAGTAGGCACCCACCTGGAGCATGCGGAGCGCTACGCGACTGCGTGGGGCGGCTCGCCGCCGCCGTCGGCCGTCGATCTGGGGAGTGGTGGAGGGGTTCCGGCCTTGCCGCTGGCGCTCACCTGGACCGAGACCGACTGGCTGCTCGTGGAGGCCAATGGGCGTAGGGCCCGCTTTCTGGAGCAGGCGGTGCACCGGCTCACGCTCGGCCCTCGGATACGGATCCGGGCCGAACGAGCCGAGCTCCTAGGCCGCGACCCAGCCGAGCGCGGGTGCTACGACGCCGTGGTAGCTCGCGGGTTCGGTCGCCCGGCCGTCACCGCCGAATGCGGTGCGCCGTTCCTCCGTGTAGGTGGCCGTCTGCTGACCAGCGAACCGCCGGATGAACGGCCCTGGCCCGAGGCGCCCCTTGCGGCGCTCGGGCTAATCGCTGTTGGTCGGCGGGCAGGAGTCATGGTGCTGGAGCAGCGCCAGCCCTGCCCGGACCGGTTTCCCCGACGCTCCCCCACCAAGCGCCCGCTGTTCTGACCACGTTTCACGTGGAACGGCCGCTCAACGGACAGGTTGAGGGTTTCACGTGAATCATCGGAAAATGCTTGAGACTTTGGGCGCGGGATGAGAGGATGCCCGCGTGAGCGACGGCGAGGATCTCGTCTCGCGGGCTCGGTCGATCTTCGCTCGTCTGCGCGACGACACGGAGCGAGAGCCGGACCCGGAACCCTCGTCGAACGGCGCCGCACCGGAGGCGGTTGACGAACCCCAGCCGGCGCCCGAGTCCGCCGAGCCCGCCGATCCGGCCATCGATCAACCGGAGCCCGAGCCCGGGTCCGCTGATCCGGCCCTAGCCGCGGTCGAACCGCCCGCCGACCATCCACCTGCCGCTGAGGAGCCTCCTCGATTTGGGACGGAGCTCGAGGCAGAGCCCCAGCCGGGGGTGCCAGCGACGCCCGAGCCTGTGGCCGCGGTCGAGACGATTGAGCCCCGGGCCCCCGTGGTTGAGCCCTCCGTCGACGAGGAGCCGCCGCTCCCCGACCAGCTTGTGGAGCCGGAGGCCATTCCTGAGTCGCCGGCAGTTGCACCCGAGGCCCCGCCACGCAGGCCCCCACGCGACCTCCCTCGAGTGATCGCCGTTGCCAACCAGAAGGGCGGGGTGGGGAAGACGACCACAGCGGTGAACCTGGGTGCGGCCCTGGCCGAACTCGGGTATCGGGTGCTCGTCGTCGACCTCGACCCCCAGGGCAACGCCAGCACCGGGCTCGGCATCAACCCGCGCAACGTCGATTCCTCGGTCTACGACGTCCTCATGAACGACGCCCCGATGGAGGACGCCATCGAGC
>JAFAUA010000021.1 GCA_019243595.1 Acidimicrobiia bacterium | reverse complement strand
CCAGGGCAGCTCGGGCCCAGCGGTACTCCTCGTTGGCCTCGAAGTGCTCCTCGGGCGTCAGCTCATGGCGGGTGTGGTCGACGGCGTAGGGCCCACGCTGCTGCGCGGTGCGTCGGCGACGGCCCTGGTCGATGCACAGCCGCCGGGCGATCGTCGACACCCAAGGCCAGAACGGTCGGGTCGGCGCGTAGCGCTCCCAGGATGTCCAGGCCCGCAGGAACGCCTCCTGGGCGAGCTCCTCGCCGTCGGCGACACCCGAAAGGCGCTTGCACAGGGCGACCAGCGGCCGGTAGTGGGTCGCGTAGAGCTCCGCGAAGATCTCCGCACGGTCACTGCCAAGCTCTCGGGGGATCCTCTCGTCCATCGCCTCGTGGGTTCGGCCACGGGATGTGGCGGTGCTGACCTGAGCAGTGTTCGGGGCGGTCGGACCGGCTTCCTGCCCGACGCCTTAAATATGGGACTCGGCCGACCAGCCACTTCGCGCCAAACGTGACACGGTGCTCCGTCTCTGACGTACAACCGGGTAGACCACACCGAGTGGCACAGGACGCGGGCGGAGCGGCCGGTTCACCACGCTAGGTAGCAATAGGCCTTGCGTTTTCCGAACTGGCGCTGCGCCCCAAGTCCCTGGGGCGGTCACGAGGCACGATCCCCAGCCGTGCCCGTGCCGCCCCGGGGTTGACCGCCCGTTTAGCCGTTTCGGCCGAATCGGCGCATCCACCAGCCGGGGTCGCGGGCGTGGGCGTGGAAGTGGTCGGGGATCTGGCGCATCACGGCGTCGAGGTGGAAGCCGCCCTCGCCGAACCGCTCGGTGCCGATGCGCTCGAGCGTCGCCAGCATGTGGGCCCGTTCGTCCTCGGGCGGCTCGGGCCCGTGACGCTTCCACACGACCATCGGCACGTCGCAGATCTCGCAGTCGGCCACCCAGCAGACGTCGTCCTCGTGGTGCCAGGGGGTGATCCGGGCGGCCTCGCAGAGCTCGCAGCCTCCACCCGACCGCCAGCTCACGGCGCCGTGGTGCCCATGCCGTCGAGGGCCGACCGGAGCTCGCCGACGAACTCGGCCGCGGCGTCCGGACCGCCGCCGTCGAGGAGGCGACGCACCAGGGCCGACCCGACGACGACGCCGTCGGCCTCGGCCGACACCTCAACGGCCTGCTCGGGGGTCGAGACACCGACACCGATCAGGACCGGCACGTCGGTGACGGCCTTCAGGCGCTTGGCCATCGTCGTCGCCGACGCGGCGAGGGATGTCCGCTCACCGGTGACGCCCATCAGGCCGACGCCGTACACGAAGCCGTGTGAGCGGGCGCAGATCTCGGCGAGCCGGTCGTCGGGCGTCGTCGGCGCGGCCAGGAGGATCGTCTCCACGCCGGCGTCGTCAGCTGCCCTCCCCCATTCGAAGAACTCGTCCAGCGGAAGGTCGGGGACGATTGCGCCGGCCACGCCGTGCTCGACGAGCGAACGGGCGATGCGCCGGTGCCCGCCGCGGAAGACGATGTTGTAGTAGGTCATGACGACGAGCGGTACGCCGGCGTCGACCTCGCTGAGCTCGGCGATGATCGACGAGGGTGTCGCCCCGCGGTCGAGAGCGCGCATTGATGCCTCTTGGATCGTCGGGCCGTCCATCACCGGATCCGAGAACGGGATCCCCACCTCGATGGCGTCCGCGCCCGCGGCGGCGACGGCCGCCACCACCTCACACCAGTCGTCGCCGAGGCCACCGGTCACGTACGGCACCAACAGCTTGCGGCCGGCGTCGCGCGCGGCGCGCAGGGCAGGCTCGACTCTGCGCAGCTCGTTCAAAGGAGATCGCGGACTTGGGCCACGTCTTTGTCGCCCCGGCCCGAGAGCGTCAGCAGCACTGTCGACCCCGACGGCAGGTCGTCGCTGCCCGCGGCGCGCACGACCCACGCCAGCCCGTGGGCCGACTCCAGGGCCGGGATGATGCCTTCGGTGTGGCTCAGGAGCTGGAAGGCGTCGAGGACCTCGGCGTCGCCTGCCGTCACGTAGGTGGCTCTACCGGTCGCGGACAGGTGTGAGTGTTCGGGCCCGACGCCCGGGTAGTCAAGGCCGGCGGAGATCGAGTGCGCCTCGTTGACCTGCCCGACCTCGTCCTGCACCAGGTAGGACTTCATGCCGTGCACGACGCCGGGCACCCCGTGGCCGATGGCGGCGCCGCCTGCAGCTTCGACGCCGACCAGCCGGGCGCTCGTGTCGGCGAAGCCGGCGAAGGTGCCCGCCGCGTTCGACCCGCCACCGACACACGCCACGACGAAGTCGGGGTCACGACCGTCGAGCAACGCTCGACACTGGGTGCGCGCCTCCTCGCCGAGGATGCGCTGGAACTCGCGCACCATCCACGGATACGGATGCGGTCCCATGACCGAGCCGATGCAGTAGTGCGTTGTCTCGACGTTGGCCACCCAGTCGCGCAGGGCCTCGTTCACCGCGTCCTTGAGGGTGCGGCTGCCACTGCTGACGGGGATCACCTCGGCGCCCAGCAGTTGCATGCGGAAGACGTTCAGCTCCTGGCGTTCGACGTCGACCTCGCCCATGTAAACGACGCAGTCGAGGCCGAACAGCGCGCATGCTGTCGCCGTGGCCACGCCGTGCTGGCCGGCGCCGGTTTCGGCGATCACCCGCGGCTTACCCATCCGGCGAGTCAGAAGGGACTGGCCGATGACGTTGTTGAGCTTGTGCGACCCGGTGTGGGCGAGATCCTCACGCTTTAGCAAGACGCGCACGCCGAGTCGCTCGGACAGGCGGCGGCACTCGGTGACAGGTGTCGGCCGGCCGCCGTAGTCACGCAGCAGGCCTTCGTACTCGGCATGGAACGCCGGGTCCGCCCACGCGGCACGGAACGCGACCTCGAGCTCCTTGCATGCGGGGACGAGTGACTCCGGAATGAACCGTCCCCCGAACTCGCCGAACCGGCCATCGGGGCTCGGCTCTGCGAGCGCCGCCATCAGCTACCGAGCTCCTCCCAGTCGTAGGGGCCGTCGCCGACCGAGGCCGGCTGGGGCCGCGCCGGCTCCGCCCCCTTGGCGGCGGCGATGAACTCGCGGACCTTGACCGGGTCCTTGTGGCCGGGGCTGGACTCGACGCCGGTGACCACGTCGACACCCCAGGGATGCACGCTGGCGATGGCCTCGCTGACGTTGTCGGGACCGAGGCCGCCTGCCATCAAGAGCCGCACGCCGTCGGGGACGCCGTCGGCCAGTCGCCAGTCGAAGACCTCACCGGAGCCGGGCGATGGCGAGTCGAGCAGGATGGCGTGCGCTCGGTAGTCGCGGGCGTGCAGGATGTTGGGGTCGCCGGCGACGAAGGCCTGGAACAGCACCGGCACCCGCTCCTTCACGAACTGGGCCTGCTCGGGCGTCTCCCGACCGTGCAACTGGGCGCCCCGGAGACCCGAGGCGTTGACGACCTCGACGACCCGCTCGGGCAGCTCGTTGCGGAACACGCCCACGGTCAGCACCTCGGGCGGCAGCCGGCGCACGATGTCGCGCGCCCGGGCCGGGCTGATCTGGCGGGGCGAGGGGGCGAAGATGAAGCCCACGGCGTCGGCCCCCATGGCCACCGCCAACAGGGCGTCCTCCTCTGACGTCGTCCCGCAGATCTTGACGAACACGGCCCCAGGCTATCGATGGCCCTTAGGCGTCTAAGCGATCGTGCAGGTAGTCGTCGTAGGCCTGGAGGTCGAGGAGGCCGTGGCCGGAGTAGTTGAAGAGGATCACGCGCTCCGCGTTCTCCTCCTTGGCGGCGAGCGCCTCGTCGACGACGGCGCGGATGGCGTGGCTGGTCTCGGGCGCCGGAATGCTGCCCTGGACCCGGGCCCACTGGACCGCAGCCTCGAACACCTTCGCCTGCGGGTAGGCCATTGCCTCCATGCGACCGTTCTTGACCAGGTTGCTGATGATCGGCGCGTCGCCGTGGTAGCGGAGCCCGCCGGCATGGATCGGGGGCGGCACGAAGTCGTGGCCAAGCGTGTACATCGACAGCAGCGGCGTGGTTCCCGCCGTGTCCCCGAAGTCGTACTCGAAGCGCCCGCCCGTCAACGTGGGACACGACGACGGCTCGACCGCGACCAGACGCACGTCGGCGTCGATGACGAACGGCAGCGAGATCCCGCCGAGGTTCGAGCCGCCGCCGCAACTGGCGATCACCACGTCGGGGCGTTGCTCGCCGGCCAGCGCCAACTGCTCTTTCGCCTCGAGGCCGATCACGGTCTGATGCAGGAGGACGTGGTTCAGCACCGACCCGAGGGAGTAGTGCGTGTCCTCGCGCCTCACGGCGTCGAGCACGGCGTCGCTGATTGCCGTCCCCAGTGAGCCCGGGTGGTCGGGCTCGTCGACCGGCGACGGCACCACCGTGCCGCCCCACGTCTCGATCATCACCCGGCGGTAGGGCTTCTGCTCGTAGGAAGCCCGCACCATGTACACCTGGCACTCGAGCCCGAACTGCTCGCACGCGAACGAGAGCGCGCTCCCCCACTGGCCCGCACCCGTCTCCGTGCTTAGCCGGGTGACGCCCTCCTCCTTGTTGTAGAAGGCCTGGGCCACTGCGGTGTTCGGCTTGTGCGAGCCCGGCGGCGACACGGACTCGTCCTTGTAATAGATGCGCGCCGGCGTGCCGAGCGCCTCCTCGAGTCGTCGGGCGCGCACGAGCGGCGTCGGGCGCCAGAGGCGGAGGATGTCGGCGACCGGACCGGGGATGTCAATCCAGGGATCGCCCGACACCTCCTGGCCGATTAGCGCCATCGGGAACAGCGGCGCCAGGTCGTCGGGACCGACCGGCTCGCGCGTCGCAGGATGAAGCGGTGGGTCCAGCGGCGTCGGGAGGTGCGGCAGTACGTTGAACCACGCATCGGGGAGCTTCTCGGGCGGGAGGGTCCAGCGCATCACCGTGCTCCTTTCAGGTTGCGGCTCGCTTCAACATGCGGACCGCCGCGGCAGGGTCGGGCGACGTCACCAGGGTCTCGCCGACGAGGATGGCGTCGTAGCCGCACGCCGCCAGACGGGTGACGTCGGCGGCCTCACGGATCCCCGATTCCGCGACCTTCACCACGCCCGGGGGCATCGCCTCGGCGAGGCGCTCGGCTCGGTCGCGCTCGACCTCGAACGTGCGCAAGTCGCGCTGGTTGACGCCGACCAGCTTGGCGTCGACGTCAAGCGCCCGCTGCAACTCGTCCTCGTCGTGAACCTCGATCAAAGCGGCCATGTCGAGGTCGTTCGCCAGCTGGCGAAACGCAGAGAGCTCGGCCTGCGACAGGGCGGAGACGATCAGGAGAACAGCGTCAGCGCCCATGGCCCGGGCGTCGTAGACGTCGGCCTCGGCGACCGTGAAGTCCTTGCGCAGCACGGGCAAGTCGCAGGCTGCGCTGGCCTCGGCCAGGTCCTCAACCGACCCGCCGAAGAACGCCACGTCGGTGAGCACCGACAGGCAGTCGCCTCCGCCGTCGGCGTAGGCCTTGGCCAGGACAGCGGGAACGAGGTCGGGCGCGAGGTCACCCTTCGACGGCGATCGGCGCTTGACCTCGGCGATGACGCCGATGCCCGGCGCCGCCAATGCGGCACGGAAGGGGCGAACCGGCCGGCCCGCCAACGCCGCCCGTTCCAGCTCGTCGAGCGTGCGTGTGTCTTGGGCGGCGGCCGCCCGGTGGGCGGCGACGATCCTGTCGAGGACGCTGTTGCTCACACTTCGCTCACAGAACATGTGCACGATATCTGCCGTGAGTAGCTGGAGCGCGGGGACGATTGTCGTCGTCGAGGACGACCAGCACATCGCCGATCTCGTCGAGCTGTATCTGCGCGAGGAGGGCTTTCGCGTCATTCAGGCCCACGACGGCCAGAAGGGGCTCGACGCCGTGCGCGACCAGGCCCCCCGGCTGGTGATCCTCGACGTCGGGCTGCCGGGCACGATCGACGGCCTCGAGGTGTGCCGGCGGTTGCGGGCCAAGGACGACCTGCCGGTGCTGATGCTCACGGCGCGCGACGGCGAGGTCGACCGCGTGCTCGGCCTCGAGCTCGGGGCCGACGACTACGTCACCAAGCCGTTCTCGCCACGGGAGCTGGTGGCGCGCGTCAAGGCGATCCTGCGTCGGGTCGAAGGACCGCCGCGTGACCGGCCGGACATCGTGCTGGTGGGCGGTGTCGAGGTCGACCCCGGCCGGCGCGAAGCGCGCGTCGACGGCGTCGTCGTTCCTCTGGCCACGCGCGAGTTCGACCTGTTGCACTTCCTCGCCGACAACGCGGGACTGGCGCTCAGCCGCCAGCAGCTGCTCGACGGCGTTTGGGGCCCCGACTGGTACGGCGACGAGCGCACGGTCGACGTCCACGTTCGCCAGCTTCGCAAGAAGCTGGGCGATGCCCTTCCCCTGGCGACGGTCTGGGGCGTGGGATACCGGCTCGGGTGAGCAGCTCGATGACCCGCCGGCTGACGATCACCATGGTCGCCGTGGTCGCCGGCGCCCTGGTCGTCGCCGGCCTCGGCAGCCTGCTGCTGATCCGCGCCCAGACGCGACGCGACACCCAACGCGATCTGCGCCGCCAAGCGCAGGGCATCGCCCAGCTGGTCGACGAGGTCCCGGCGCGCAACACGGCGGCCGCCGCCGTCTTCCGCCAGCGCGTGCTCCAAAGGGTGCTCAAGCTCACCGACGAAGAGGTGATCCGCTACAACGCGTCGGGCCAGCCGCTCGACCCACTGCCGAAGGGCGTGTCCGCGTCGGACCTCGACTTCCCCAAGCTTCAGCAGGGCGAGACGGTGAGCGGCGTGAACGGTGCCCTCGCCTTCGCGGCAGCACCGGGAACGACGGCGCGCGGCGTGCCATTCGCCCTCGTCCTGACCCGCAACGTGCGCGTCGGCGCCGGCGCCGCGCTCTGGCTGCTCGTCGCCGGAGGCGGTGCGCTCCTCGTCGCCGGCGCGGTCGCCGCCAACCTCGGGCGGCGTCTCACCAAGCCGCTCCGCGACGCCGAGGAAGCCACGCGGCGCATCGCCGCCGGTGACCTCGCCACGCGGGTGCCGACGACCGGTGATGACGACGAGCTCGCCGCCCTCAGCCGTTCGATCAACGCCATGGCCGAGAGCCTCGA
>JAFAUA010000015.1 GCA_019243595.1 Acidimicrobiia bacterium | reverse complement strand
CCGACGACGCCCTCGCGATCGCCCGACGCCTCGGTGATCGGGCAACGCTCGCCCACGTCCTGTACCAGCGGCACGACACGATCTGGCACCCGTCGACGCTGGAAGAGCGCCTGGCGTTGGTCAGCGAGCTGGCCGAGATCGCGGACTCGCCGCGGGACCACTACTACGCGGCGCTTGTCGGGATCGGGCCAGCGTTCGAGGCCGGCCGCTTGGATCTCGCCGACGCGCGGATCACCCAGGCCTCGGCGCTGGGCGACGAGCTTCAGGAACCGCCGCTCCGCTGGTTCGTCCTCTTGCCGCGCGCGACCCGAGCGCTCATCGCCGGCGACCTGACCAAGGCGGAGGCACTGGCCGACGAAGCCCTGAAGGTCGGCACCGATACCGGCCAGCCCGACGCCCTGCTCGCCTACGCGGGGACCGCTGTGACCTCGCGACTGATTACCGGCCGTCTCGCCGAGATCGACGGAGTGTTCGGTGCCACAGCGGCCGGGGTCGACGACTCGCCGGTCGCCCGGATGATGTGGGGATGGGTCGACTCCCACCTCGGTCGGCCCGACACCGCCGCCGAGGTCCTCGCCCAGTTGGCGGCCGACGACTTCGCGGTCGTCCGCAAAGACCTGACCTGGCCGGCGGTCATGGCCGGCTGCGCGGAGATGTGTGCGGCGGCGCCGGACGCCGTCATTGCGCGGGGGATCCGGGACCGCCTCTTGCCCCACCGGGGCGTGTTCGTGACGGTCGCCTCAGCAGTGTGGCTCGGTCCGGTCGAGTACTACGTCGCCCTGACCGACGTGGTGCTTGGCGACGCGGACGCTGCTCGCATGCGCTTCGACGAGGCCGAGGCCGCCCTCGAGCGCCTCCCTGCGCCAGCGTGGCTCAACTACGTCCGCGCTCGTCGTCAGCAGCTGAGCGTCTGACCTCTTCGGTGTGCTCGTGCAGCCGCGGCGGCGGCGAGTACGTCGTCTGCGCGTCGTCGAACCGGATCGGGTTGGCGAGCACGCGCAGCGGACCCTCGGCGGTGTCGAGGTCGACGACCATGCCGCGGTCGCGCACCAAGGGGCCCTCGAGGGCGTCGGCCAGCTCCTGCACGGCGCCCACCGCCAGACCGAGTGGGCGGAGGCGCTCTTCCCACTCGGCCGCTGAGGACTCCTTCAGTCGGGTGCCGAGGAGCTGAAGCAGCTCGGCGCGGTTGTCGAAGCGGGCGTGCATGTCGACGAAGCGGGGATCGTCGGCCCACTCGGGACGGTCGATCCCTTCGCACAGCCGGCGCCACATGCCGTCGGTGGTGACGAACAGAGCGAGGTAGCCGTCGCCGGTCTCGAACAGCTGGGCCGGGACATAGAAGTTGTGCGCGCCCAGGCGCTGGCGCGGCGGGCGCTCGCCGCCGTTGAGATAGGCGGCCGCCTTGTAGTTGAGCTGGCAGAGCATGACGTCGAAGAGCGAGACGTCGACCTGGCCGCCCTTGCCCTCCAGGACCTTGGCGACGAGGGCCAGCGCTGCGGTCAGGCCGGACGAGTTGTCGACCGCGGAGTAACCGGGCAGCGTCGGCGGTCCGTCGGGGTCGCCGGTGAGGGCGGCGACGCCGACGCGGGCTTGGATCACGTAGTCGAAGGCGGGCCACTCGGCGGCCGGACCGTCGAGGCCATAGCCGGTGACGGCGACGCACACGAGCTTGGGGTTGTGCTTGCACAGGGCCTCGTAGGTCAGCCCCAGCTTCTTGATCGTCGATGGCCGCAGGTTCACCAGCAGCGCGTGTGCCGTCTTGGCCAGCTCCCCGAGCCGCGCCTGGCCCTCGTCGGTCGTGAGGTCGACATGCACACTGCGCTTGTTGCGGTTGAGGCTGGCGAAGTACACGTTGTGGCCGTCGATCACCTGCGATCCGACGCGGCGCGAGAGGTCACCGTCGAGGGGCTCGACCTTGATCACGTCGGCGCCGAGGTCGGCGAGCATCATCCCGCCGAACGGTCCGGCCAGCATGTGCCCGACCTCGAGCACACGAATGCCGGCGAGCGGTCCGCTCACAGAGATCGAATGCTGTCGACGAGCGTCTCCAGCGGTGTGCCCGTCGGGTACACGGCCGCGGCGCCCGCTTCTTGCAGCCGGGGGACGTCCTTCTCGGGGATCGTGCCCCCGACGACCAGCGCGACGTCGCCGGCCCCCGCGGCGCGCAGGGCATCGGCCGTCTTCTTGGTGAGCGCCACGTGGGCGCCGCTCAGGATGCTGAGACCCACGACGTCCACGTCCTCCTGCAGGGCGACAGCGGCGATCGCCTCGGGACGCTGACGGATCCCCGTGTAGATCACCTCGAAGCCGGCGTCGCGCAGGGCGCGCGCCACCAGCTTGGCGCCCCGGTCGTGGCCGTCGAGGCCGGGCTTCGCGACGAGGACGCGTGTGGGCACCGCTAGAAGACCCTCACTTCAAAAAACCACGGACTGCTGGAACTCGCCCCACTCGTCCTTGAGGACCTGCACCATCTCGCCGACCGTGCAGTACGCCTTTGCGCAGTCGACGAGATACGGCATCAGGTTCTCGTCGTCCTTGGCGGCCGCCTTGGCCAGCGCGCCGAGGTTGGTGCTGACGTCGGCGGCCGTGCGGGTGCGCTTGACTTCGGCCAGGCGCTCGAGCTGGCGCAGCCGGCCCTTCTCGTCGAGCTCGTAACCCTCGACCTCGGGACGCTCCTCGTCGGTCTGGAACTTGTTGACGCCCACGACCGTCCGCTCGCCGGACCGCACGGCCTGCTCGACTTGGAACGCCTGCTCGGAGATCATGCGTTGCAGCACGCCGTCCTCGATCGCCTTCACCATGCCGCCCTGCCGTTCGAGGTCGTCCATGATCTCGACCACCCGCTCTTCCATGGCGTCGGTCAGGGCCTCGACGTAGTACGAGCCGCCGAGGGGATCGGCGACACGCGCCACGCCGGTCTCGTAGGCGAGGATCTGCTGAGTTCGCAGGGCCAGGGTGGCCGACTCTTCGGTGGGGATGGCGAACGGCTCGTCCCACGCGGCGGTGAACATCGACTGCACGCCGCCGAGCACCGACGCCATCGCCTCGTACGCTACCCGCACGATGTTGTTGTGGGGCTGGGGTGCGTGCAGCGACGCGCCGCCCGACACGACGCCGAACCGGAACATGCACGAGCGGTCATCCTTGGCGCCGAAGCGCTCGCGAACGATGCGGGCCCAGCGGCGCCGACCGGCCCGGTACTTGGCGATCTCCTCGAAGAAGTCGCCGTGTGTGTAGAAGTAGAACGAAACCTGGCGGGCGAACTGGTCGATCGTCATGCGGCCCCGGCCGATGACCTCTTCGCAGTACGTGATGCCGTCCATCAGCGTGAACGCCATCTCCTGGGCGGCGGTGGCGCCGGCGTCACGGAAGTGCGCACCGGCCACCGAGATGGCGTTGAACCGCGGGATCTGGTCGGCGCAGAACTCGATGGTGTCGGCGATCAGTCGCAGTGACGGCCGGGGTGGCCAGATCCACGTGCCGCGGCTGACGTACTCCTTGAGGATGTCGTTCTGGATGGTCCCCTGCAGCTTCGCCCGGTCGACACCCTGCTTCTCACCCGTTGCGACATAGAAGGCGAGCAGGATCGCGGCGCTGCCGTTGATCGTCATGCTCGTCGAGATGACGTCGAGGGGAATCCCGTCGAACAGCAGCTCGAAGTCGGCGAGCGAGTCGATCGCCACCCCGACGCGGCCGACCTCCTCTTCGACGTCGGGATCGTCGGAGTCGTAGCCGCACTGGGTCGGGAGGTCGAAGGCGACCGAGAGCCCGGTGGCGCCCTGGTCGAGGAGGTAGCGGTAGCGCTCGTTGGACTCTTCGGCGGTTCCGAAGCCGGAGTACTGACGGATAGTCCAGAGCCGCCCCCGGTAGCCGTCGGGGAAGTTGCCGCGCGTGAACGGGAAGACGCCGGGAGAAGGGATCGACTCCGGCGGAGGCAGGTCGCCGGGTCCGTAGCTGGTGGCGAGCGGGATGCCAGCCTCGCTGCGCACCGTCTCATCCATTGCGGAAATCAAAGTATCACGAAACAAGAGCGGTATTATCAG